>JBGPGB010000217.1:0-3811 GCA_041483595.1 Nitrosotalea sp. | reverse complement strand
GCCACTAGAAATCGTGGGATCATTTTTTCTCCTTGAGTTTTTCAATAGCGTCGTTGATTGGTTTGAGGAGTGCTTCGCCCATATCATTAATTCTATTGAAGAGTGCATTTTCTGCTGCAATGATTCCGCCTTCTTCAAAATGTTTATCAAGTTCAAGTTCAATGAATGCTGCCATAGGGTAGGCGATCAGGGCATCGGCTTTTGCGTTTGTGACTAATAGGTTTTCTTTCCAAGCCAAGTAGAATGGTTTCTGGATAATAATGGGAAAGAACTTAATAAGGTAGAATACTGTAGTTGAGAGTAGCCAATCTACGCAAGCGGCTATAAAGAAGCCTAAGAGTGCGCACCAGATTTCATGGTATTCGTAGGCATGGAAAAGCAATCCTGCACCGATCCATACGGCGATAAAGATTACAGTGAAGATACCCATGAAAAGTTTTCTCATGTTATACTCCAAAGATAATACAGGCGAGTATAAGTCCTATTGTTATTGCTGAGGACAATCCTGATAAAACGCCGTAGATGGGCAATCGAAGGCGTTGTTCTTCAATGAATGGTGCAAGGCGTTGGGCACGGTGGGCTTTTAGCAAAAATACTATCGTGAGTAGGATCATAAAGACTGTTACAAGAAGCATGGGTTATTCTCCAAATTGCTCTTTAAGTTTTTCGTATGTTGCTTTATCTTTTGCTAATTGTTTTTCTGCATCTTTTTTGGCTTGGGCTATATCGAGTTTCTTCCAAAGACCTTTTATATCAAATTCAATTTCTTCTTGAACGTGGAGAATTGTTGCTTTGCCGATTGAGCCTTCGCCTTTGCCACGTTCATCAATAATGTTTGCGACTTCATTAAGGGCTTCTTCTTTTGTTGTTGCTTTAAGTGTCCACCAATTTCGATTGCAACCGATGGTATAGTCACAACCTTCGCCTTTGCCTTTAAGTAAAACGATGAACATTTTTGTCTCTTTGGTTAACATTTTGGAGTTTCTATAGCCCCGATCTATCCTTCTCCTGCGTGCGTTTAATTGTATCTTATTTCGTTTAGTTTGTCAATATCAAAGACCAAGATTGGCAAGGTCTTTTCTGATTTGGTTGTAGTAGGACTTGTAACCTTTTTTATCTAAATCATCTCTGATTTTATCACGTTCTTCTGGTTTAAGTTCTTGCCACCATTTCTTGATTGGAATTTGTCTTGATGTTGGTTGTTTATCAAGGCTTTTCATTGGTTCATTTGATCTTGGTAGATTCTTCTTTGAGGTTTTGTTGTCTATTTTCTGTATTCTGATGTTCTGGTTTGGTAATTTAGTTAATATAAACTTTGTCTTTTCATCTCTTGAATGGAAAGAGATTTGGTCTTTGTTGGACATTTGGGCGGCATGATCTATATAATAATTAATAAAGTTTATTATCTGTTGAGGGTTCTTGACCAATGTTCCTGTTGATAGGTGACGGTATTCGATGGTGGGTTGTCTTGAGACGGGGTTGATACCTGCATTTCTGGATAAAGTATCTTTGACCCATTTATCGAAGTCTTTAGCTGCAATAATTCTTGGGTTTTGGTAAGTGGTTAGTGCTGCAAGGTGGTAAGCGATTTGGCTATGGGAACCTTCGTCGTTCCAACTAGAGAAGTCTTGTTGTTTATTTAATCTGGCATGTCTTTCAAAGTCTCTATTGTTGTGGAGTTCTGCGTTCCAAATGGCATCTTCATCTGCTTGGGATGCGATAGCAAGTCGGGTGAAGGAATCATTAGTTTTTTGATTACCTACGTGGACATGGATGCCGGTATTGCCTGTAATTAGGATTTCTTTTTGGTATGCTTTGAATGATTTTGCTAATTCGTGTAGGACTTTGGATAGTTGTGGGATATCTTTACGAGTTAGGATAGCGGTTCTTATTTCTAGTAGTGGAACGTTGTAGGTAGGTTCATATCCATCTACGCCCATAGCCCACACACCTTCTGCTGCGGTTTGTCCTTTAAGTATTTTGAATCCATATTTTGTAATATCTTGGGAGATGTAGTAGAAGTAATGGTCGAGCATTAGGGATTGATATTGATTATCATTCATACCGGGATCAAATTCACCTGCCTCCACCAACTCGTAGATCATTCTAAAGCATTCACGTTTATTATTGTTGATGTAATAGATCATTTGTTTTTCATCTGGATCGTCATCATCGTCATCTGATTCTTTACTTGGATCGTGGAGTTCTGCTTTAACGGCATCTATGAATTGTTTATTGTTTTTAAGTGCTGCATAAATGTCAAGTTCACGGACTTCATCTTCTGGTGGGGAGATAGCGGCAAATTCTATTTCAAGTCCAAATGTAGCGTTTTGCGCAAGTGGGTGATTTTGGAGAGAGGTTCTTGGGTCATCAAATTTTAGTGCTTCTATAAACGCTTTGAAGTTCATGGAAATATATATTGCGATTGGGAAGGATATTTGAATTTCTAAAACCCGTATTTCAACCTTTTACCTTGCCGCCGCTTATACGCATGGGGTATATCTATTTGGGCCTTTTGGTTTCACACGTTTTATTGCAAAGGTATGAATATAGTTTTTGCTCCAAGTATCTTCTTTTTTGAAATGTCCTTTTAGATCATATACACGGCAATGATAAGAGTCGGGATAAATATGTATAACTTGATAAATTAACTCTCCGACTAGTAAGTAATAGCCATTCAATTCAATAGGGATTTTTGGGTTCATACTTTTGGCCTTTTCACACGCCTATTGGTATTATTGTACAAATATTCCAATGTATTACTTTGTTCGCTTAACCACTTGCCATTCAGGTCATATAGGACATGCTTAACTACTGCACCATTTATGGATAGTATTCTGGAAACGCATTGGTTATTTTTCCACATATAATATCCGTAAATCTCAAACACTTTATTTTTGTATCTGACTTGGTTTATACCTAATATGTTTTTTATTTTTGGTGGATTGAACCAACTCATATTTAATCTCCGTGGTATTTACTATAATTTCTAACTCTGCCCATATCGCTCCAACGTTCTTCTTTTTTCTTCTTTGGCTTAACTCTTCGCATGGCTCCTTTTACAAAATTGTCTATTGTACATGAAGAAGCTCCAAGGTTCTTGCCTAACATATTAAAGCGTGAGTAACGAACAATTCCAGCCAGAAGTAAACGATTTTCTCCTATTTCATTTACTCTACAGACACATTGAAGTCCTTTCTTGGACAACATTACTTCTGTGTCCATTAAGTAGAAGCCACCAACTTTAATGTCTTTTATTTCCATTTCTTTCTCGGCTGAACTCTTCGGACGATTGCTTTTTTTAAATCACTTATAAAACATGAATGGTTTGTTCCCTGGTCAAATCTTTTACCTTGTTTATCATATACCGCATAGTTAATAGAATTATCCATTATATTATAAACTTTAACGACCATTCCAGACTTTACTTCATAGTAGCCATAGAGTTCTATCTTGTGTTCCATGTTATTCCTTAACTTGATGCCACAACTTGCAATCATGTTTCTTAGTGCAATCTACAACTCCATCGGTTGTAAATGTAACATGTGGTGGATTATGGTTTCCACATTGCCAGCAGGTTGATGGTATTTGTTTATGAATAACTGAGGAAACGCACATGCCACCTAAGAAGATTATGGCAATCAGCAATAGGAAGGCAAGTCCAGGGAGTTTGCGAATGATTTCCAGCATATCAACCTCTTTTGGGTTTTACACGGCGGTAGATTGCTCTCAAAAAGAAATCTTCATCAATTAATGAAACACCTAACGATTGTCCCTCACTATTGTAAATCTTATATTCAACCATCTTTTT
>JBGPGB010000216.1:0-3818 GCA_041483595.1 Nitrosotalea sp. | reverse complement strand
AGTGACAATTGATCACAATATGCCATGAAAATAATGAAAATCATTCTATAATGTAAATTCACCAAATACCGATAAAAATTACGAGAAAATATTACAATGATGTATTATTTTCTATAAATAATTTTAATCCTATGGAAAATAAGATCTTTATCTGATAATAAATTATTAATTTTTTAAATATTCTCATCAACGATAATTGCAAAAACAACTATAAGTAACAGTTGACATTTAAAATTTGTAATAAATAATTATAACGCTGATGAATGAGACGAAATAATTAAAAGTTATAAAAAAAGGAATTTGAATATGATATTAAAATCTAACAGCAAGGAAGTACTGCAAGAAAAGTTTGCCCCAGTAACTGTCCTAGTACCAGCGTATAATGAAGAGTCTACAATTTCTCAGACATTACATAGTTTAACTCATCAGAGTAATATTCCAGAAAGCATAATTGTAATTGACGATTTCTCATCCGACCATACAGGTGAGATTGCCAGGTCTTTTGGAGTCAAGGTTGTAAGACCTACTTATAATACAGGTTCAAAGGCAGGAGCGCAGAGTTTTGCACTTCCTATGGTGACAAGCAAGTATACAATTGCAATAGATGCGGATACAAGTCTTGATGATAATGCCATTGAAAAAATGGTAGAATTTATGGAGGCAAACCCCGATGCAGCAGCCTCGTGCTCTTTTGTTCTTCCTAAAAAAATTTCCACAATCTGGGAGAGAGGTAGATTTATCGAATACGTTTTTGCCTTTACATTTTACAAGAGAGTTCAAGATTGGTATGGTAAACCACTCATTTCATCAGGTTGTTTTTCAATTTATCGCACAGATGAATTGAATGCAGCTGGTGGTTGGTCCACAAGAACTATGGCAGAGGACATGGATCTTACATGGACCTTGTATGAGAAAGGAAAAACTGTGAGATTTAATCCAGATGTATTTTGTTTTCCTATCGAGCCAGATAACCTGAAGATGATGTCAAATCAGCTTACACGTTGGTCCCATGGACTATTTCAGAATCTAAAGATTCACTGGAAGAAAATAAAGAAGGTACCAGTTTTACGTGAAATTGTAATCGCTGTGATAGCAGATGTTTTCATTGGTGGTGCATTAGCATTTGTTGTAGGTCCAGCAGTAGCAATTTCTTCTAAAAACCCAATGTGGTTAGCATATGGACTAGCTTCTGATTTTCTTTTCATTGGAATTCCTGTAATATGGAAAGGATGGAAGCTAGGAAAACTTTCCAAAGTTTTATCATCACTACCAGGATTTTATTTCCTAAGATGGGTAAATGCATTTTTTCTGTACAAGGCAGCAATCAAGGAATACATACTGAACAAGCCCTTGACCAAGTACGAGAAAGGACATTAGGTGGAAAAAAATGGCTGCAGGATCTTCTCCAACTGGTGGTATTGGCGGACTGTTCTACGCGTTTTTGCTTTTAACTGGAATTATTTTACATAGAGACAAGGTAGTAATGAGAACCAATGCAAGAATCATTCTACCCATTGTTTTAATTCTGGTATTTACTATTGTAATAGTACTAAACATTATTTTCATAGGCAAGTATGTTAACCTAAATGATTTTTTTGAAAATATAGTGAAATCTATCAAATATTAAATTGATTTTGTAAGAAAAGGATTTGCAATTGCGGATAAAAAATCTTATCAAGCACGAATATGGCAAAGAATTTAGATTGCAAAGAAATCGTAAACACATGAAGATCTTTGTGACTGGTGGAGCGGGATTTATTGGACGCCATCTTGTTGAATCGCTTTTGAATGGTAATAACCAAGTCACGGTTTTTGATAATTTCACCAACAGTTCAAAAAGTCAAATGTCACACTATATCAAAAAAGGTGCCTTGCTTGTCAAGGGCGATATAACAAATTATTCTTCTCTTGCAAAATCTGTTAGCGGTTTTGACCATGTTGTACATCTTGCAGCACAGATTGATGTTCAAGAATCTATACGGTATCCGGAACGTACACACCAGGTAAATGCAACAGGAACTGTAAACCTTCTTCGAGCTTGTGTTGCAAATAAAGTAAAAAACATTGTGGCATCTTCTACTGCTGCAGTCTTTGGAAACTCTACCGAGATTCTTTCTGAAAGTTCTAAAACAATACCCTTGTCACCATATGGTGCAAGTAAGCTTGCAATGGAACACTATATGCAAGCATTTGCAAATTCTTATGACTTGAATTGTATATCTCTTAGATTTTTTAATGCATATGGAATTAACCAGTCAATCCAGTATGCCGGTGTGATAACAAAGTTTATGGATAAAATTGAAAATAACAAACCCCTTGAAATTTATGGCGACGGTTCCAATACGAGGGACTTTGTATCAGTTGACGATATGGTGGAATCAATCAAGATGGCAATTCTAAACATAAATGGAAAGAAAGGCAATGTTTACAATATTGCAAGTGGGAAAGCAATAGCAATCAAGGATCTTGCAAAGATGATGATCTTAATTTCTGGCAAAAATCTTTCTATCAAGTATCATGCACCAAAAAAAGGAGACATTAAACACAGCAGAACATCAATTTTGCTTGCAAAAAAAGAATTAGGATATCATCCTAGAATAAATCTAAAAGATGGGCTGAAGAATCTTTTATCTTATCATATGAAAAAATAAATTTGATGTCAATCTGTATGGACTAAAGAAAATGTACAAATGGTTAAAACCTATGATGTGTGAATTGATTTGTTGATTATATCGAGTTTAAAAAATGGTGAAGTGATTTGAAGCTAGTTTGTATTCCAGCATTTAATGCAGAAAAATCAATAGGAAATGTTGTAAAAAAATGCTTACAGTATGCAGACAAGGTCATTGTCTGCGATGATGGCTCTATCGATGATACCGCAAAAATTGCTAAAGAAAATGGTGCCGAAGTTGTCAGTCATGCTAAAAACATGGGCAAAGGTGCAGCGATGCGAACTTTATTTAGGTTAGCTTCAGAACAAAACCCTGAAGTAGTTGTCACTATTGACGGGGATGGACAGTTCTTGCCCCAAGAGATTCCAAAATTAACCTTGCCAGTTTTAGAGGGCAAGTCTGATGTTGTTATTGGATACAGATTTGACAGCGCCACAGAAATGCCTGCCTATAGAAAATTTGGAAACAAACTTTTGGATAGAGTTACTAACATGGCATCAAACCTTCCCTTCCGTGACACGCAAAGTGGATTTAGGGCATATTCCAACAGGGCACTACAATTAATTGATTTTACTGACGATGGCTATGGTGCTGATGCAGAAATTCTAGTCAATTTATCCTCTAAAGGTCTGAGGATTTCAGAAGAAAAAGTTACTGTAATTTATGAAACTGGTGGTAAGACTTCGATCCAAAATCCACTCTCACATGGCTCCTCCGTTTTTCTAAATACTCTAAAATATGTGTCAGTAAGAAGACCATTGACATTTTTTGGTCTTCCTGGAATTATACTGATTGTAATAGGATCTATTTTCGGATATACGTTTCTCCATGCTTATCTTCATGGTGGGGCACTATTTCTTGGAACCCTCGGAGCAGGTGTGCTATTTTTTTCACTTGGAACAATCCTGTGTATTACCTCGGTAATTTTGTTCTCTGTAAGTACGTTGATTAGAAATCGGTAAATGATATAATGATTTGAATTTATGTGAATTAAAACTCAAGTTAATCGCAATTTAGTTACTACCTTGTAAAAGTCATTTATCGGAACAATCTTCACTGTACTTATTGCAGATACTCCTACCGTTATACATAACTGTTCTATATCATGTGCATTCTTTGCATCTATGATTATTATCCATTCATGCT
>JBGPGB010000215.1:0-3832 GCA_041483595.1 Nitrosotalea sp. | reverse complement strand
CAGCACGTGGAAGTATGCCTTTACTGTGTTTTTCGAAACTAGAACGATCACCTCTTAATTTACCAGAAGTTGTAATTTGCACTCCCATTGCACCAGCCTCCATAATAGTCTGCATTGTCCACATTACTGCTCGTCTAAATGCCGTACCTCTTGCAAGGTGTTGTGACATTCTATTACACATTACACTTGGTTCAAGCTCTGGTTTTGTGATTTCAATTACAGATATCTGCGGATTCTTAAGACCAAAGTCTTTCTCCAAGACTGCCGTAAGATCCCTTATTCCACTCCCTTTTCTCCCAATTACAATCCCAGGTCTTGTAACATGTAATCCAACTCTAGTTCCAGTCGGAGTTTTTTGAATATCAACCTCTGAAAAACCTGCTTCCTTGATTGCCTCCCTAAGATAATCTTTCAAGAGCATCAGTTTGTAACTGTCATTGATTACATTTTTTACGGAAGACATGCTATAATTCCTGAGCTACTAACTCAACATGAGTAAGAATATCAATTTTTGGTGTAGAACGCCCCATTGCACGAGGCATAGAACGCACAAGCTTTCTACCTTTATGGACTGTTGCATTTACTATCTTTAATCTATCGAGATCCATTCCACGATATTCTGCATTTGACTCTAAATTATCAAGTAGTCTAATGAATTCTGATGCTGCCTTTTCCGGATATCTTCCTGACATTACACCAGTATCGGATTTGTGACCAACTTCATTATTATATCTCTTAAATGGTACTGCTCGCTCCAATCTGGTAACAGATTGAAGATAACTTCGTGCAGATTCAATTGACTTTCCTTTTATGTAATGTGCAATCTCTCTTGCGTGTTTGTGGGAGATTGTTTTTTCTCGTAATGCTGCACGAACATGTCTTGTTTTATCATAATTTTGGAAAGCGTATTCAAAATGCATAGATATCACTTTAATGGTACATACAAACTAGACCTTGATGCTCCCACACCAGGTGCCCCGTGAATAACTCTTTTGTTGGTTCGTACAAATTCTCCAAGGTAGTGCCCAACCATCTCAGGTCTAATCACAACTGGTAGAAACTCTTTTCCAGAATAAACATGAACTGTAATACCTACAAAATATGGTAGAACGATGACATCTCTTAGATGTGTTTTAATCTGGCCTTTAGATTTTCCTGCATTTACAGATTTGATTTCTTCTAGTAGTTTTCTCTTACCATCTGTAATACCTCTAGTAAGTGATCTTCGTGCTCTAGATGGTAAAAGTTCAAAGAGTTTTTCCAACGATAAACTCTGTACTTCCCCTATCAGAAGGCCTCTGTACTTATACTCTTTAACCAATTATTCTCACCATTACTTTAGTTGATTCAAGACAGACCATATTATAGCATTCCTATCTTTGTGGCCAAGTCTCTTGCCTTTTCAACTGTTTGGAATTTTACAAACGCTTTTTTACCATATACAGTTCTACAGACATTTATTCCGACTGGATCCTCTTTGTAAAGAAGCTTTACGGCTTCGATAATTTTTGGTTTGGTTGCCTCATTACGTACCAAGAAACAGATCCTACTATCATGTTCAACTAGAGCAAACGTCTTTTCAGTAATATACGGTTTCAATATGAGATGATTTGCTTCTTCAATATTCATTTTGTAGTCACCATAATTTCAAGATGAGGGGATTTTATTTTTGATATCTCTTCAATGGCACCTTTTGAGAATACAGTCAATCTCCCGGGTTTGGCACCTGGAGCCAAGTCAAGTACACTTAGACTTTTTGCAGATACTACACCTACTCCTAAAAGTGAGCCTGCTGCTTTTGAAAGATTCTTAGAATCTTGTACTACAAGCAATACACTCTTTCCTATCTTTGTTTTTCTACCTCTGAGAAGAGGTTTTCCTGAGCGGCCTTTTTGTCTCTCTTTTAGTCGATTCACATCTTGTGATAGATTTAGGGCATCAAAAATCTTGGCCAATTCTTTTGATTTGTATACTAATTCAATTTGATTTGATACAACTACTGGAAATGATCCTATCTTGTCTACTTTATGCCCTCTGAGTTTTACAAGTGTGGAAGATGTTGTTGCCGCTAATGCAGAACAAAGAGCAAGTCGATTTTCTTTCTTGTTTATCATTTTGTGTATAACTTTCTCTGAAGTGGGAGGATGGGCTTGTCTGCCTTTACGCACCATTGCAACTCCACCACCTTGACCCTGTCTTCCACCTCCACCCCCGTGCATTCTTGCAACTCTTGATTGGTGGTGACCTGTTGGAGGACTGTTGGATTCTGCAACTACATCCATACCAGCATTTGGGTATCTTCCTTGTCTTTGGAATGAGTGAGACTCCAAGTGGATGTATGCCTTGTGAATTAATTCATTTCTAATTGGAGTTGAAAATATTATTGGTAATTCAATTTCACCATCATTTGAACCGGTAGTTGAAAAAACCGGAACTTTCATACCATTATCTCCAATATTTTAGGCTGAGTTACTTTGGATAATTTCGGTCTAACAGGAGCACGGAGTTTTACAAGTCGTCTATAAGTTCCAGGAATAGAACCACGTAACACAACATAATCTCCTTGGACCAGACCAAAATGTTTGTAACCACCAGGTGGATTAATTTTTAATTCGTCATTTTGAGTATTACTTACTATCATGATCCTATTGTTATATTGAGTTCTTTGATGGAATCCTCTTTGACCTGCTCTTGGGACCGAGTACATGATTGTTGATGGACTGATTGGACCCAATGTACCAAGAGCTCTTACACTCTTTCTGGATTTGTGTTGTTTCTTCTTAACTCCCCATCTTGTAATCGGACCTTCGATACCTTTTCCTTTTGTTATAGCTGCAACATCAACCTCAGCTCCTTTTTGGAAGACTTGGTCCACTTTGACTTCCTTTCCTAGAAGATCTTTTAGGAACGCAAATTGTTTTGCTATATCTCCACCTTTTACTGCAACTTCGAAAACATAAGGCTTTTTTTGCTCAAGTCCTGCTTTACGTGGAAGAATAGCTGCGATTGCAAAAAGTTCATCAATTTGATTAAGTAATTTTTCTGCCCTCTCAACTCCTTTTTCATCAGGTTTTGTTTTGAAAAGCCTTGAAAGCTCTTTTGGTAAATCTTTTGCATAAACATCAAAAGTTGAATCAATCCCATATCTGTCCCTTGAATAACCTCTTATTCCTATTATGGACATTGGGGGAGTAACTACAACCGTACCAATTCCTACAAGCTGTTTTCCAAAATTAGGAGTTTTTTCACGATCATCAATACTTGCAATACGCATACATGCCGCCTTAAATCCAGCATAACCTAGAAGCTTCGGTTGATCTACCTTTACATTAGGCCAAGTTCTAATTCTGGCTTCCATGCTCTTCGCTCTACCCCTTGGCAAATATGCAAGGCTTCCCCTCCTAGGTTGACTATGCTTCCTATGGCCCATAGATAAACGCTAATTGTCGAAAAGCCCATTATAAGTCTATAAGTAGAAAATAGTAAAAATTTGATTTTTAAAATGAGATCTAGTGTAAAAAATGCGTCAGATATGATATCACAGATATAGTTCCAATAATTATTCCAACCACACCTGCGATTATCGCAAAAAGTAAAAACTTCTTTTTATCCAATACTTTCTTGCCATCCAGATCCTGTATTAAAACTAGTTACGAGTAAGAGTATTCAAGACTGAAAGGGTTCCAAGAATTGCTTCTTCTAGTCTAATAGTTTCAGTTGCCTGTTCTGGAAAAAAATTCAGTACTTGAGATCTATCAATATTGCTTAGATTTTTTCCCAAGATCTCATGAATTCCCTTTTTTGGAGAACCAAAAACAACTAGGATGTTTTG
>JBGPGB010000214.1:0-3836 GCA_041483595.1 Nitrosotalea sp. | reverse complement strand
ACAGGATGCAGCTAAAATTGAAAATAGCAATATAATTTCAATAGTGGCTACAAAAACAACCGAACTAATACTGATTGATCTTCCAGAAAAATATAATCAATAAAAACCAATCAAAAAATATTTCAAGTTTTGCAGAATAAATACAAAATGAAGACTAGATAACATGGTCTATCCATCTTTGAATGGATGAACCTAATGGATCTAAAACAGTCCACCATGATTGGCATATTGTCACTTGATAAGGCATAATTGTAAAAAAATTAAATGTTGTCAACCTTACTTGAAAACATCATCTTGCTAGTACTCTAGTATCCTTTTTTCTTTAGCCAATCAAAGACAATTTTGTTTGCTAATTCTTGTGGCTCGAGTTCTTGGCGTTTGGACTGTGTGGACAATCCGCGGGCTTTACCTTTTGAAAGCTTTAGTGAAATGTTTTGTTGTGTTCCAAGTGATCTTAATCTTTTCATCAGCGTTTTATGTGATGCATTGGGATTGCGGGATAATACCTCAAGGTATCTTCTTCTAGCCCGTGAGTCAATTCTAGAAATTCTATGAGCAATTTTCAAAGCCTTTGAAATATTAGGTTCGATTACATGTATCTTTGTAGCTTGGTCTCTTGAGATAGTTTTTGGCACCAACTCTTTTAGTTTATCTGGTACCCCTGCAAAACCATGATATTTTTTGAATGTTGAAATTGACATGCCTAGTGACTGTGCAGCCTTTGTTGGTCCCATCTGGCCTGCAAGAAAAATACATGCTGCAGCCGTGTCTTTTACATTCATGTTCCTTCTGTGTATGTTTTCAACTACAGAAGCTGCCTTTGCATCCTGAAGATCATATTCTGTGTTTCTTGTCAAAACCAGAACAGGAATCTTTTTTGCTTTGAGTCTTTTCAGAGCTGCCAGTCTTCTCTGTCCTGACATCAAAAGATACGAGTTTCTGCCATCCTTTTGTACCATTGGGGGATTTTGGAGCCCCTCACTTTTGATGGATTTTGCAAGATCTGCAATCCCAGTTTTATCCAGCTTTCTGGCTTGGGCATCACTCCATACTTTAATCTGTTTTATGGGGACTTCTTGTAATCTGTAGGCAATTGCATGATGGAATCTTTTTGCCAACTGATTATAAAGCGAGTTTATTTTTTTAAAGGGGGTAGGTTGGTTAAGTTAGACTAAGAAACCAGAAAATAACTGGCTTGTGAATCGTCTGTAGAACTTTAGAACACTTTATAGTCACCATGTATTACGTGCGATTCATGAAGATAACAAGCGAGAGCTGGTTGATTGTTATTGCAATATTGATTCTAGTTTTTATTCCATCACCTGTCCACGCTGTACGAACGTTATCTGACAGTCAAGTTACGGTAAGTTCGCCCATTGATGACGATGTTTTTGTGTCAGGGGGTACAGTGAATATCAATTCGCCTGTATCTGGGCTGGTTGTTGCTGGAGGTACCGTAAACATTAACGCACCAGTAGCTGGAGATGTTATTGCTACCGGTGGACAAATTTTCATAAATTCTAATGTTGGTGGAAAGATTGTTGCTATTGGAGGAAAAATAGACTTGATGGGTTCGGCAAAAAATGTTGTACTCTTGGGCGGTACCATTCACATTCATCCATCTGCAGTTGTAAGTAAAGATGCGCTAATTGGAGGAAGTGATGTCAACAACGGAGGTACTATCAAAGGAAACTTGACAGTAATGACTCAACACTTTGTAAACACTGGAAGTGCAGGAAACACCACTTTAAAGAAAATTGACCTATTACAGGAATTCCAACAGAGGGCAACCGTTGCGGAAATTGTAATTATCGGCGGGTTTTTCATTTTAGGAATAATTATTCTCAAATATTTCCCCTCGCAATTTATGAAGGTAGAAGAAAGGGTGCGAAGACCAATAGTGAAGACTACTATTGTGGGATTTGTAGCAATTATAGTATCAGCTGTTGTGATAATATTGACGGCTATTACAGTAATTGGTCTTCCCATCGCAGCAATACTGGGAATGTTTTTCATTGTGGCATTGATGCTTTCTACATTATTCGTTTCATTCTCATTTGGTAAAAAAATTGTAGACAAGCTAAATTTCAAGACAAATAATTATGGCATCTTTATTATGGGATTTTTTGCGCTAAATCTTTTATTTAAGATTCCATACGTTGGACCAATAATTCTTGCTATAGTTGTTAGCTTGGGATTTGGAGCGATTTACTATACGGTACGCAACAGCTGGAAGCCTTAATTTCAAATAAAGTTATAGGATCTTTACGATCTAGAAATTTTTATTTGTATACGAGTTGTTGGAGATTAATCCGGAGGCGGCAAAATATTTTTTTAATAAAAATCTAGTAGATGATTTATTGGTTTAATATTAAATTCCTGGAGTATCTACCCACATTTCTTTATGGACAAAACTCTTTGTTTCAGGATTTAGTTCGCTTATCATGCCATACCCATTTGTTTTCTTTACATTTTCATATCGAAAGTACATCGCAGTATGAATTATTTTTTTTGTATCAAGTGAATTTTTTAACAAATCCTTGTTTACATAAAGCCAGTAGCGTTTTTCCATGTTGGGAAGCATTGGACCAATGTTGAATACATGTGCATTTTTTGAGTCATCCTGATTTGAAGTAATTTGTTCCCTTGTTATCTGGGTCTGACTTATCATTGATGTAACAATAACACTCGGTGCTGGCAAGTCTCCAAAATTTTTCAAAATAATTTCAAATCTAATATTTTTTTCATCGCCATCAATTTCTTTGATAGTATTTGATGGACCTATCCAAGGTCTAAATTTGTATTCCGTTTGTATCTCTGCAAATCTAGTAGCAATTTTCATATGCTGTAATGTCTTGACGAGCAATATTACTAAAGTAATGGTCCCTATCCCAGTCATCAAGTGACCCATCGTGGCAATTAGAGCAAGAGTATTAGGATCTATTTCCATTATTTGAGTACAATTCTTCTACTATTCAAATTTACCCCTGTCTTCTTAAAATTGTAGGGCTTGAACTCGAAGTGTGTTTTCAATCAAGAAAAATATGCTGTAAATTCTGACTTGAAAAAATCATCAGAATGAGAGATATTTTTCAAAATTATAATACTTGATAATCTGGAGATTTTTGCCTGGTACATTTGGCACAATCGTCAATGTTATATGAAAAACTCTGGTCAAGACGGTATGTTGTGCTGCATAGATGAGGATTCGAAAAATCCAGCAACAAGTAATAATGCAATTACAATGCCCACCTCAATCAAGCTGGGTTTTACTAGAGCCTTTAACGATTTTTTCTTTACTAGATTCCAAATCACAAGAAAACTTCTTGACATGGCAATTGAATATGCTATAATCTCAAGTATGCCAAAAGGTGTGCCGAGAATAAGAGTCAAGGGTGAAAGTGATGCAAGGTCTGGGTTTGACATCACTATAGCTGCAAACCCTACTCCAGTCTGCCAACCAGTATAAACACCCCATGCTGCACCAACTGCTGGAATGAACATTGGCAAGCTAGCCGATGCGTTATGGATAAACAATCCAAAAGAGTCAATTCCTTGATTTGCATTCTCAAAATTTCTAGCAAAATCTAATGCTTGGTCTAGAGTCATCTTGGTTGTTGTTCCTATCATATATGACAACAGAAAGATACCGAAAAAAATTGCAAATATGACCAGTCGTGTCTTTTTAGACATTAATTTGTTGATTACGAGTTGATATTTTAGCATGCTGATCTTGGATAACATATGATTAAGGCAAGCAAAAATTTTGAATTGAATTACTAGCAAATATGTTTTAACACACAAACTCAACAAAAAAGTGGAACGAAAATCCAGTT
>JBGPGB010000213.1:0-3847 GCA_041483595.1 Nitrosotalea sp. | reverse complement strand
TCTCACATATTGGGCAAAACTTGTCTCTTCGCAATAGTCTACCAGAACAATTCATTCTTAATGGAAACCTATATCCAACTTCTCTAACTAATTCTTGATCTTTAATACTGGAACAAGCAACTTCAACTATATAAGTATCACAATATGGAGACGCTGTTGGATGAGTTACTTGCACACTTCCCAGCACGGAGGCATGTTGTGGCCATGATAAAGTTGGTACATTGAAACCATCAGGGCAGGCCAAAACAAGAACTTTGTCGCCTTTTTTGAACTTCATCGTAACGTTCCCGCAAAAAAGCCTAGCATTGCCAGGACAAGACCCATAGCTCCAAAATACCATTCGGTAAAATAAGTGAGAAACAAGTCTATTACGAGAATAACTGAATATACTCCCATCAAAAGCCAATTGATCTTCTTTGTTTCTTCAATTACCTCAACAGCATTTTTTGACAAGCCAGCATATTCAGCTTCTTTTTCTTTTTCCTTATCTTTTAATGCCTTTTTCTCTGCTCTTCTTTTTTTGTTGATTTCAGTCAACAACTTGGCCTTATGCTCTTGAATATCATAGTGAATTTCAGTAGAGTTTTTGCCTTTTTTAACTCCATCATTGTAAATATCTCTCAAAACTTTAACATGCTCTGGCTCTAAGTTGTCCTTGCCCTTGATGTTATTGCAAATAGCACACATGGATTGATAGTTATCCATTGTGTCTTTGCCGCCTCTTGCTACTGCCAACTTATGATCTTTTGTCATCAAGACTAGCTTGCCGTTTTCTTCTCCATATAAATTGAAGTGAGGATATTCACAGTCACTTGGCAATTCAAGAACCGCTTTTTTACATTCGATACCGCAAGCAACACAACTCTTGTTTTCTTTCAAAACAAAATATCGCTTGGAGTTCATCTTAACCCTATAAACTTTATCTTTGACACAGAACTCCTGTCGTGCGCCGTCCGATTTAAGTTTATCAAAAATCTCATCTACAGAATATTCAGCTAAGATGGTTTTCTTTGGGTTGCTTCTATCAATTTCCTTTAATTTATTAATGCTGATTTTTGGTTTCTTTATGGGAACTTCCATATCATCAGACATTTGCTCTATCGCCTTATGTAAATGATTTAAGGCGGTAGCGTGAACTTCCTGGGAATCTTGTCCGGTGCAGTCCCAAACCAGATTAACACTAATACGAAACTTTGGCATACTATTTTTCTCCTTAGATTATTGTAATAATCTAACAGAAAAAATCAAGTCTTTCCTTCAATTTTATGTTTTGGTTTGTTGTATTCTTTAACCAAATACTTAAAAATGTTAAGATGTTCTATTAAATCTTTATCTTCCATCTTTTCTAAATCTTTACCTTTTGTTGTTCTTACTTGAGAATGTGGATTATTAAATGGATAACCATTCATCATTACTGTATAGCATTCTTCAAGTGGAGTAATGGAATGAAAAGTCATGGGCGACAAAATACTATAAGCACTTCCCTTGTTTAATATAAGTTCTTCACTGGTCCAAGGATTTGCCTTATGATCCAGAGCGCTCCCCAAAATCATTCGATAAGAGCCATGCAAAATAATAAAAGCGGCGGGCCAACCATGAGGGTGCAAAAATGCTTCGTGTGTATCGCAAGGATTAAACTTATGAAGACATATTCTCTCTCTCCAATTCATTTGCATGAAAACCCGAAAAGTGTGCGGTTTTCGACGATTGATAATAAGAGAATCCCACCTGGAAGGATCGTCCAACCAAGTTAAAAGGTCTGTCTTGACAATTTCTATGAGTTTTTCAATCATAGTTAATTCCATCTGATAAATGACGCAGTTTGTTCAAGATAGTTTTCGGCAGAAGCGATTGCCATTTGGTCGAGTTCTGGCAAATAACCAACCTCAAACGCCTTGGCAAAATTCTGTTCGTATACAGACTTTGCCGCCAATTTATCAATAATGCTAATCCAATCTTTCAAAACGTTATGGCTAGGGGCGATCTTTCTTGCAACGTCTCTTGATTCAAATTCCATCATAGCATAATGAATATACTGACGAACATCTGACCTTTTTGCAGTAGTGATTTCAAGACCAACTTCATTAAGCAAACAGCTATAAATGCACTCCAAAGCAGAGTTATTAAATTGACTCATTACATAATTAGATACTGGATCAAGATACATTGATAATGTTTGATGCAACAAAAAGATTTGTGATGAAGCATTCAGTCCGTGAAATGCGCTACTTTCCTTAACTGGCGTAAGGATTATACCTCTATCATCCTTCTTGGACGATGAGGAAATGTGAGTGAAAAGTTTATACCCACCAAGCTGAATCATCAACTTTTCTGACTCGTATGGTGGCCGAATGCCTAACGGTGTATTGAACATAGGACTCCCTCTGGGTTTCTTTATCAAGTATAACAAAATTTATGACAAAAATCAAGTATATATTTCATGGGAAATATGAATTTCAGACAATTTGTTGAAACTTCCAGAGACGAATATGAGAAGATTCGCCAACAAATAGGTCACAAAAGAGAAGGTGACAAAGAAAAAATAGACAAAAAACAATCTGCTGCTGCTGAAATTGCTGGTCAGGAAAAAGAAACACTATACAAGCACGAAAACAGATTGCCAGAACCTATTTCCCTTCTCCAATGGGTCCGTTTAGATAATCCAGAAATCATTAGAGATAAAACATTCCGTGATTTATGGAATGAACTTGCCTTCAAAATCAAAAACGCAAATAAATCACAAGGACCAAAAAGCATCTGGAATAAGGATATTAACAAAATTGGTCACATGGAACCATATCAAAAAAAGTATGATCCAGAGGCAGCAGAATTTGTTAAATCAAAAGATGATCTGACTGAACGCATAATGGAATATTTCCGAACATACATTACTCCACTAATAGAGCAGATAGGCTACAATAAGGTTATTCTAGAGAAAGCAAATCTATTTAGACAGCTTCTAATCCAAATGAAGGGTGTAGAAGGCTTTGACCTTGTTGGCAAGCTACAAAGGGCAATGATGGATTGGGGAAACCACGATAATAGAGTCGCACTAATGAAAACAAACGCTGCTGGCAAAGACTTCGTAAAGGGCTATAATAAACCAGACAAAAAACACAATAAGGCAGGTCAAATTGAAAAGTTGATAAGGTCTGGTTGGACTGACATAGCTATCGAAAAAGAACTTGCTGTAAGTAAAAGAATGGTTGCCGCAGCACGCAAAACTTTAGGTATTCCTCAGCCAAAAGGTGAGAAAATTCAGCCGGATGCTCAAGAACCTCAATTCAAAAACATTGCTGACTGGGAGAAGAGTAGAGAAGAAAAAGGACCAAAAACTTATTCAAGCGGATGGGGTAAGAGAAGCGGCAACGAAATAGATTATTCAATGCCAAAAGAAGTTCAGCCGTGGAAAGGCCAAGGATTCACTGATAATCGAAATGACGATGCAAAATACAAAGAGTTTATTACCTACTTGAGACAAGAAACAGCAAATGGTACAAAGCCGCTAAACATGGCAAGAACATCTGCCGCTTTCGCTATTGCAACTGAAATAGGCATAACCCAAGCACAAGCCAAGAGGTTTATTGACCGTGCTGAGCAGGACGGCTGGCGGATTAGAACATTGCCAAGGAATGAAAAAAGCGTATCTCCAAACATTAACCAGAATAATGTTTCTTGAGTGATTTGCTTATTTTTCTTTTGGTTTCTTCCGTTCTCTTTTTTCCCTTATTGGCTTCTGCTCTTTTCTTTATAGTTTCTTGGGATTGCTTTTTACCCTTATGTGATTCGCTTAATCTTTTTCTGGTTTCTTCGGAAATAGGTTTTGGTTTCCTGTTCTTGCCAATAT
>JBGPGB010000212.1:0-3860 GCA_041483595.1 Nitrosotalea sp. | reverse complement strand
ATTCTCAATCCATACAATTGTGATAATTTAATATGTTCATCATAGAATGAATTCAGATGAGTTTTGATAAATCCATTGAAATTTGTAATGCATGTGAAAAATCTTGTGAAGAATGTATAACATCTTGCCTAGTGAGTAATGCAAGCAGGATGGTAGGGTGTATTCAGGCATGTCGTGAATGTTCCGATATTTGTAGTATGACGGCACGCTTTATGGCAAGAAATAGCAAGCATGTAAGCAGACTAGCAATACTTTGTGCAATAGTCTCAGACATGTGTGCCAAAGAATGTAACAAATTTGATGATATAGATTGTAAGAAATGTGCAAAGGCATGCAAGAAATGTAGTTTAGAATGTAGTACAATTTCAGAATGAGAAAATAGTAAACTCAATCCAAAAAGTTATCTAGATAAATATTTGTATAGGATCAGCTTGGTCTCATCAAGATTTTACCGAACAAATCTCCCTTTAGCATTTTCGTGTGAGCTTCTACTGCATCTTCAAACGTATAGACGGAGTCAATTATAGATTTTATCTTGCCCTTTGACATCCAAAAAATTCCAGACTCAAGCTCAGCACGTGTTCCTTGGGTGGAACCTAGTATGCTTGTTCCTTTGAAAAATACATGTCTTAGATCGGTGCTTACATCATATCCAGTTGTAGCTCCAGTTGTAACAAGAGTTGCACCATATTTTAGCAAAGTAAGTTCCTTGTTCCAATGCGACCCTCCAATATGTTCAAAGATAACATCCATTCCAGGACTGGTCTGCTTCTTTTTTGCCAAGTCCTTTGAGATTGTAAAGACTTGTTTGTGCCAATCTTCTTGTCGGTGGTCTACTGCAAAGTCTGCCCCAAGTTTGAGACAGTCTTCTAATTTATTGTGACTTGCAGTTGCAATTACATCGCAGCCATAGAGTTTGGCAATTTGGATTCCAAAGGTTCCCACTCCAGAACCCCCACCCATAATGAGTACTGTTTGACCAGGTTTGACCTTTGCTCTTCCTACCAACATGTGCCATGATGTAGTCATTGTCATTGATGCGGCAGCTGCATCTTCGTAGCTGATATTATCTGGAATTTTTACAACATTTACTTCAGGTAGGTGAGCAAATTCACAAAATCCTCCCCATAAAGGCCCTGTTTGAAATCCCCAGATTTTCCTAGCTCTGCAATCATATTCACGGCCATCAGTACATGCAGCACAAACTCTACATGATAGATTACCATGAGAGACAACTCTGTCTCCGACTTTAATTATAGATACATCCTCTCCTACTGCAACAACTTGTCCTGCAGCATCAGTTCCTGAAATATGTGGCATTGGTATTTGGATTGGTTTTCCACGCATTCCCCAAATATCATCATGATTTAATCCTGCAACTATTACTTTGAAAACTACTTCGTTGGGCTTGGGCGTAGGTTCTGGAACGTCAATAATTTTCAGGATCTTTCCATAATCGTCATCAGGCGCATACTCTTTATATACTAGTGCTTTCACAATTCACCGCAACAGTATTGACAATATTAAGAAATTGATCATAGAAATCTTACCTATATTCATCTCCGCAATCCCCTATTGTAGTAAAAAGATCTTGTGACCTGGATGTAACTGATTTTATCTCTTCAATGTCATCCCTGTCTAGCTGTAATGAAAAAACTCTAGAATTATCCAACTTGTGTTCAGAGAGACCTAGTCTTACACCAATTATCACACCTGCAACAGCAGGTTTGTCTAGGATGTATCTAGTTGCTACATTTGAAATACTGACGTTGTGTTTTTTTGCGATGCAGTCTAGTACTGATAAAAGTTCTTGAAATAGAATCCAACCACCCCATGCATCAATCATGTTCTTGTATTTTTGGAGGCTATAGTTATCCAGTTCACTTTTTACAGGTTCTGGTTTTCCAAGATATTTTTTAGATAAAAATCCTCCACAAAGTGTTCCATAGGTAAGAAGACTGATATTATTTTTTTGGCAAAATGCAGCCATCTTGATTTGAGGTCTTTGATCTATGATAGAATGCTGTACTTGATTTGAAACCATGTGGAATCCTTGCTTTACCATCATTTCCATCCTCTCTGTATCAAAATTGGTCAGACCAATATGCCTTATCTTTCCCTCATCATGAATATTTGTGAGATGATACATTGCATCAATGTATCCAGTATCGTTATAATCCCACCAGTGAAACTGCAACACATCAATTGATTTTACATTCATTCGACGAATTGATTTTTCTACATAGTGTTCAACTATTGATCTAGTCATTGGTCCTGGGTTTGGGACAAATTTTGTAAGTGCTTGCATTTTTTCAAGCTCGGCCTTACCTCTCTGTTGTTCAAGTCTTTTTCTAAATTCACCAAGATATATTTCGGCAGGCCCGTAGATGTCTGCCATATCCCAAGTGGTAAAACCAGAATCATGATATGTTAACATTTCAGAGATGGCAGACTCTGGTTCAATGTCACCATGACCTCCTGCTACTTGCCACATTCCATTTAATATCCTACAGATTTTTAGATCTGGTGCTAACTGGTAGTATTTTGAAAATTTTTCCATCTGGTGCTCACAGATGCGACCTTCCTATTTGATAAACTTTCTAGTCAAGATTGTAGATTATATGAACATCGTAGATAGAGATATCAATCAATTACAAAAATAATCAAAATGCAATGGAGAAAAATAAATGAATATAGTCCAGTTTGTTTCCACAAAGTCAAATTATATAATTCCCCTAGCCTTATTTTTTTGCGCCTTTTTCATTTACTCTTATAATCTGGAAGGCCAGCCAAGACATGGAGATGAGATAAACTATCTTGGTTGGGCTGGAAACTATATTCATCTTGTAAAAGAAGGAGATCTTTCCAACCCATGCTTGGCATCGATCGATAATTGTAACTTACTATATCACATACCTGCACACGGTGCAACTTACAGCCCATTGCGCATGGTATTGATTGGTTTTCCAATGAGCCTTAAACACCAAGATATCGGTGACTTTTACGACTGGTCTTGTTACTGGTTTACTTGCTACGACTTTCATAAAGCACCGACAGTTGAACAGATGGCCGCAGGTCGTTTGCTATCACCTGTCTTTGGTGCATTAACCATAGTTGTTTCATTTCTTGCCGGAAAGACTCTCTTTAACAGATATGTCGGAATAATTTTCTCGCTTCTTTTCCTATTGTACAATCTCTGGATATGGTACAGTAGAACCATAATGACCGAAGTCCATTACATTTTCTTCAGCATGCTAGCTTTGATGCTTTTGTTTTATTCTTTCAAGTCAGGGCGAATGAAAATAAAATATTTTATTATAAGTGCAATTTCATATGGTTGTGCTCTTACTTCAAAGCTATTATCTGTGGAGTTCTCTGTATTATTTGTCGGAATTATTTTATTGAATGGTATGTTTCAAAAACACGGTGGTTTTTCCATTGGTAAAAAGCCAATTCTTAAAATTAGTTTAGTGATTTTGGTATTTTTCTCAATATCATTATTTGCATTTTTGCTGACAGAGCCTGGGTTTTACAAAAACCCTCTGGCTCAAATTACATTAATGAAAAAAGATACGGACAATTACAATCGTGATGTCTGGTTCATTGCATATCCTACCATAAATGGATTGCAACCTACCCGAATGCTCTCACTTTTTCATTATACCCTATTTCCAAGCCCTATTGAACATCAAATACCCGGAGCATATCCAAATTCTACGTTTAATCTGGAATGGAATTCCCCCCCAACCAACTCCAGCATAGCGTTGAGTATATTTTTCTTTATTGGATTCGGATATGTAATTCAGAAAGTAAGAAGACTCAAAGATTGTATCCCAGAGACACTTGCTCTAATATGGTTT
>JBGPGB010000211.1:0-3874 GCA_041483595.1 Nitrosotalea sp. | reverse complement strand
GAATCGACAAAGGGGTGATGAGACGCTTTTCAACCTTTAGAATGTAGTCACATCTGGCATTCGATTCCGTTTTTCTAACACTAAAATAACATACTTTTCTAAACTAAACTAAACTTTACTATAAAAATTTGAAAGTGACAAAGAGTTTGCATGACGATTCGATGAGTTTTGCCCACTAGCAGAAATGCTAATGGAACTCAGTGTAATGTAGTCATACAGGCATTCACCTTCATTCCACTTCCTCTAGCATACGCTCACAGGAAGAACCATCAAGATTAACGTTCTCAATGACGCCGACAAGATGATTAGGATTCATCGTGCCAGCAGCAAAGGAACCACATAGATCAAAAACAACGTCGCTAAAACCACCTATGTTTAGAACATCCTTATCCTTTTGAACTTGCTTCGTTGTGTACGGAGCAATGTCGATACAAACCAACTTAGCATTTGGGTTGCGAACTTTGTAATTATCCCATTCGTGCTGGAATGCCGTCTTGCCATCCTTCAAAAGTGGCGAATTAGCTGGCAACGGATTACCATTCCTATCAATGGCCATACTTTCAGCCCATGATTGATCGTCAGACACAGTGATAACTAAATCACCATGACGACCTTGTTCATTCAACAGATGTAGCGGAGCCGAACAAGCTGTACCACCATCAGCCATCTTGCTGATGACAGTAGAGTTTTCCAAAACAGAAACCTTTGGATTGATTACCTTGTCAACAACTTTAGTGTTGAAAAGAAGAATTTCACTTCCTGTGTTTTTACGCAAGATTGAACAAGCAATCAACGCTGCAACATCGGCTCTGGTCATGCTTGTGTTAGCACGATTTCCAATACCGTACCTGTTGCCTGTAACCATGAAGGTCATAGACTTACTAACGTCAACAAACAAATATGCAGAAGGATTACCCTTTGCTTCCGGCAAAAGTGGTACGTTCTCAGTAGCAATATCCAAAGCACAATGGAATGCCTTTTGAATCGCTTGTGGAGCATCCTTAACATTTTGGTAAGCCGTCAAAATCTGGTACGGGAAGGTGCTGGCCTTGTGTACGGATTTTCTATCGGAAAGCCTTTGTGCAACAAAATCAACCATGTCTGGGTGTTCCTTGAACACGCCATGCTTTATCATATTGTTAACGTTTTTGAGCAACCACTTCCAGCCTGCACGTTGAGCAATAACTGTCCACTGGTCGGTGGACAACTTCGTATTTGTCAACATCTGGAAAGGAACATTTGGCAATTCTTCTGTCTGGCCGTTCTTCCATTGCTCAAAGTGTTGAACCTTGGACGGAAGTAGAGTTGGTTCGTGGGTCTTGCCAACAAACCAAGCGTACATTGCGCTTCGTGACCTATCCAATGGACGAGGACGAACGCAACGAAGAATGTCACGCATTGATGGTGTGCCAATGCTTTGCTCGAACACTTCTGTTGGTGTTCGGCTATTGAACCAGTCGATAATCAATTTTCTTGGTACAGTACCGAAAGAGCTACGGCCAATAGTGCTTTTTTGACGCTTACCAGGACGAATAATTTCAAAGAATTTTCGTAGCATATCGCCATTATCAATAACTCTTGGGAAAATCTTGCGCAATAAAACTCTGCTCTCTGGGTTGAAGCTAGCAGCTAAACACGCACAAAGAAGCGCAGGAACATCCTTCATCTTAAACTTTTCACGAGAAAATACTGCTGTTTTGGCAACGAACTCAGGATCAACCTGATTTGCAAACTTTTGTATTTGGTCAAGTTGTTTTTCTGCCGAACAATACAGAGTATTGTTTAAGCAAGACGTGGACGCAAGCTGCGCAAGTGCCTCCTTTGGAGTACCCGCATACGCAACGCCACCAGCTTCATTACGAACAATTGGTTGGTAAGCAAACAAAGATCGTGCCATCATTTTTACCTCAAGTCTTGGTTCAAAGTTACATTGTATCATTAGAAAATAAAAAATCAATATCACTTGCGACATGCTGGACAAAGACCACACGGGGTTTTGAAAGATAGTTTCTTTCGTAGACTTCTTAACTCTCTCCAATTTTCATAATCTAATCCAAGATCAACTTTATCAATATCCACTAATTCAATGAATTGGTCAAGTTTAAGATTTACTTTTTGATAGCCGCACCATCTGCTCAGTAAGGAAGCAATAACTTCGTGATTTCTCAACGAAGATGTTTGCTCTACCTCATCAAGTAGACTTTGCACACTCATCGTGATTCCCTATGGCAAAATTTCCACATAGCCATCACCTTCAAGGGCTTGAACGCTGCCGTGGCTCTGTAGTACCTTTTCAAGAAATTCTTTTGCTTCTTTGAGCCACTTTGCATGATTCAACCCATCCCAATAACGACAATTAGGATTATCTGGGGCGACATTGGAAACCACACCATCAATGATATCAGCCTGAAAATAAACATCTTCTAAGATTCGATCACCAAAATCATAGCCGTGAAATTTAACTCTCATATCAAAACTCCGGTATATTTTTGAGAAACTTAACGCTGCCACCTTCGACTGTATGTTGAATAGCTTCGGCTATTCTCATGCTTAGATCGTGTATCTTAGCATCTGAATCCCTTAAAGTCAAGCCTATTTCAAGCTGGATACTGAAAACATCTCCATCATTTGAATAAAGTTGGTTAAGGTTATTTTGATGCCAAGCCGAAAGTCTTCCTCCCGGTTTGCCTTGCCCAACAATAAACTTTTGGAGAGCTAAACAAGCACCAAATCGCTCTTTGAAAAGATCAGAACAACTAAATCTTGGAGGATTTCCGTTGCCATATCCAAGGATCATATTATGACCCTTATAATCTCTAACAGTATCATCCATGCCATGAATGACAAAAATATTTACTCTCTTTTTAGAACCCTTGATGTTTTTTACAAATGAATCAATTGGGTCTAAGAAATCATTTTTCAATGGATTTTGGCGGCAATGATTTAGGTCATTTAGATTGGCAATACCATTAGCCAAATCTTCTTGAATTGGTCCATTGTGTTTTTTGCCTGTCCCTTCTTGGTGTCCAACCCAAGGTCTAAGCCAGCCTGTGTTGACTACGCCATAAACACCTAATTCGTTTATGACCTTGATAGATATTTCAGCCGTCCTCAAATCTGTTGGACCGCCACCGTGGGGAGCCAAAATTAGAATTGGTTTTGTTCCTTGAACTGTTTTAATTTTTGCCATTTAATTCCACCTTATAAATTGTCCAACTATGATAATACCTGACATCTATCGTTTTATCTTTGCATGGGTTTTTTTGAAGGTATTTGCAATTGTTTTTATTTTCAAAGTCTGTTACCCATCCCTCAAAAAAATCTCCATTATAATAAATATTTCCTTCAAGGAAATGGTGGATAGCGCCTCTTGTTCTGTGCAAGTATGAATAGCCATCTTTTATAGCTTCATCTAAATCATCATGCATCATGTCTTTGAGGAATGCCGTCAATAAGTTAAATCTTATTGGATCACTCCACCATTTCCCTGTTTCTATGTATAAAACATTCGTATTGCTTTCAAATGTTGTGAATTTGAGTTTGTCTTTTACCTCTAACCTTTTTTCAATAGTTTTCAAAACATTAGTAATCATTTTGATGTTTTGATTTGAACCAACAGCATAGTAAAAAGCATCAGGATTATTGCCGTCTATATGCTGATGATGATGGTCATGGAAAGTTACACGACAAACATTCCAAGAGGGTTTGCCCTTAAAACTACGAAGGCAACCACCGCTTGGAAAATAGATTGCCGCTTGGGGGTCAAAGACCGACAAACTTTTAACCGATTTCATCTCTCACCAGTTGTTGTACCGCAAAGTGAGAAGCCATTCATTCAAGAATGTCTTATCACCCTGTTCTGGAAGTGGAAAAG
>JBGPGB010000210.1:0-3882 GCA_041483595.1 Nitrosotalea sp. | reverse complement strand
TGGATGAGAATGCATATAAATTGCACCATTTGTATGCACAAAATTCATAGGAATTATCTGAGGAAAACCATCCTTATCTATACTGCATACTCTACCTGTCTCTTGTTGGTTTAGAAATTCAATTATCTTCTCTTTTGACTTAATCTCTAGTCTGCCAAGTAACTGCATAGATCTTGTTATCAGAGATGATATTTCTGCATATGGTTTTTAAAGATAAATGTAAGTATGTTTTACTAATAGATATGCGTATGCGTGCCAATTCTAGTAATTGGATAAGTTCTACCATTGGGGCTATGATTGGATTTGCTAGCTATGTATACAATCTCTTTGGGGCTACAATTCCATCGTTTTTCTCTGTGTATCTTAAAGAAATTGGTGCTGCATTAGTCATGATGGCAGTCTTTCTATTTGCAATAGCATGGCTGATGAAGGCAAGACCATACAAAAAGCCACAGCATTACCTAATCAAGACATTTGATGTATGTGGGGTAGAGACTAGAATGGATGGCATGAGAACTGAATTCAAGACACATGATGTTGCTTGGAGTTTTATGAAGGAGTACAAAAAATCATATCCTCTCTTTAATTTTGCGTTGGTATCTGATCTTCCAAACTCTGAGAAGATGACTATATTCCGATATCTGTAAGAAAAAGATTACTGTATTCTGATAACTCTGGAACTATTACTTTCTTGGATTGTTCTGGTCTTTGAAGTACTTTAGTACTGTAGAGCCAAACTTGTCTATTGATGCAAAGTATCCTGAACCCCAGAATCTTACAATAAAGTGATTGACTCCAGCCTTCATGAATCTCTCAAAGACTGGTATGATATCATCTGGTGTACCCATCCCTATTGAAGAACGTGCTACGTCGTCTGGAATTGTCTGAGAGGCCTCTCTCATTTTTACTATCCAGTCTTGGTTTGACATTGAGTACTCTGTGAAATACGCTTTAAAATAAAAACCTGCAATATCTTCTATACCGTGAACCTTGAGAACTTCAGGCTTGAATAGGCTGACCTTGACTGCGTTTTTCATTTTTGCCCATGCAGATTCAGCATCATCTGAAAAATATACATCAATATCTACTGCGTAATTAAAGTTTGAATCATCTCTTCCATTTACTTTCATTGAATCTTTGATTGATTTTACATGCTCTTCATACAATTCTGGAGTGTAACCAATTGGAATCCACCCATCACCATACTTGCCACACAGTGCTAAGGTCCTTGGAGCTCCAGCCGCCATGTAAATTGGCGGTGCTGGTTTACGAATACTTTTTGCTTGCAAACATGCTTCTTCTAACTGGTAAAACTCTCCCTTGAAATTTACTCTATGCTCAGGGGATGATTCAAAAAGTAATTTGATGACTTGTAGTTGCTCTTCAAATCTTCCTACTGGTTTATCCCACTGGATCTTGAATTCTTTGAGGTTCTGGGCTTCTCCTGCTCCGATGCCTAATGTTCCTCTTCCATGGGATACTCTATCTAGTGTAATGGATGCAAGTGCAATATTTGATGGATGTCGTCTGACTGCATCTGTAACACAAGTGCCTAACTCTACCTTGCTTGTAACTGCTGCTATTGCAGAAAGCATTACCCAAGGATCATTTACAACCGCTTGACTCCACTGAGGGACATTGCTATGGTCCATGTACCAAATAGAATCATAACCTGTCTTGTCTGCCAAAACACAGGCAGTAATAATCTGGTCCTCGTTTAGCCCCAGTCGCGCTACGTTAAGTCCTTGCTGAATTCCAAACTTTAGCATTCTATCCGAAATCCTTCACATTAGTCAATTCTTTGATATATTTAAGTTTAGTAAAAGGGCGGAAATACTTTGAAATTGATCTGAGGCTTTGGTGCTAAACCATGCGGCTAATTAATTTTCAAAAGTTCTGGCGCTTACTTTTTTTGATTTTACAATTGCTTCGTATATTTACTAGTAATATTATGGGTTCTTCCATTTGCTGAACTATGTCCCTCTAAAGACACTAAATTACAATATTTAAAAAAAATGAAAATAAAAGATTATGTCTATAGTCTACCGTCTACGATGTCCTTTAGAAGTTGGACAACATCCTGCCTTGTCACAGGAATTGGATTTGGATCCAAGTGACCCTTGTCTGTCATTACAACATCAGCTGCCTCGTCATATGGAGTCTTGAGTGGCAGTTTGTCGAACTTTAGCTTCTCAATTACTTCTTTGAACTTGTCATAGAAGATGGACTTGTTGAATCGATGTGCAACTGTAGTACATGAGGAAAGGGAATATCCATGTGGAACACCCTCATTCGAAAAGACATACGACAAGGCATGCCCCAAAGTGGTTGATGCGTTTCCAAACCCTACTCCTGATAACATCGATCCAAATGGATAATTTTCTGGCTTGTTATTAATAATTGCATCATAGAGTACATCAAAGGCAGACTTGCACAACATCTTTGTAAACTCGTTTCCTCGCTTACTATCATATCCTTCTGTAGCTTGTGCACATGCATCACAGACAGAATTTTTGACAATTGCCTCTGGAGTTCCTTCCATGAAATATGCGTCAATAACTGCCATGTCTGCTAAAAATCTCTCATCTTGCAAAAGTTTTTTCTTTCCTTCGAACTTTAATACGCAATAAGTTGTCATCTCTGCACCTGTTCCAAATGTAGTTGGAATGAGTATCTTTGGAATCTTCATCTCCATTCCTGCATATTTTGCAACATCAAGTGAGCCTCCTCCACCAAGGCCGATAATTACTGATGGGTTCTTTGGTTTGAATTCTGTCATTACTTTGTTAACTGTTTCAATTGAGGGTTCTGGCTCTACTTTGTCATATAACATATAATCTTGAATCTTCATCCTTGAGAGCCACCTTTCTGACACAGCTGGTGGTGCTGTTGTTACAACAAGGGCATTTTTTGGATATTGAGTTTCGGACAAGGCATCTTTACCGAAATTAATTGTCTTTGGCATTCTAACTGTATTCATAAAAAAATTAAACCTGAAACAATTATTATACTATTGCCTTATGCTTGGGTGCTCTCTAAAAGTGAAACTGGTTTCTCTTTGATAATGTTATTACGCCTATTAGTGATATTATGATAATCATCCCTGCCAATGGGCCAAATTCAGGGACTGCTGGGGTGGTATTATTTCCAATATTTATTGAAAACACTGCAGTCTCTGGAGGAATTGGTTGAAAGACTAGTCCTTCTACATCGACTGTTATTTGATATGTCCCTGCTGTTTGAAACTGGAATGGAATGCTTACTGCGCCTTCAGCAGTATGTGTGATTGGTATTCCAAATACCTGATTCTCCCCTTGCTTTACAGAAATTTTGTAATCAACATGAGGTTGTAGAGCATTTGTCTGTTTGTTTATGAAATCAAGTTTGATTTGTGTCAAGTCTCCTAGATTTGGAGTTGCAGGATCTGTTGAAAAGGCAACATTGATTGTTCCAGCACTGGTAGGTTTTACAATTGGCTCTGCATAAACTGGAGTCATCAGTATGGAGAAAATTGCCAAAACCGAAAGGCGTATGATTTTTGATATCATCTTATATTTTTTCTTGTATTGTCTGATATATAAAAAAAGTGTAACAAAGGTAATGAACAATATTTTCTTATGATCTAATAAAAAGACTCAAAATTAAGCAAATTTTCTTTACTGTGTGATGACAATAAATGATAATTAGAAATTTCAAGTCACTTTCTACAAATCCTGCAAAAAAAGATTCACTATCCATAATTGAGGCAGGTCTTGAGGCGGCATTACCTAAACGGCAGCTTGAACAAATCATCAGGCATGATCACTTGATTATCTTTGGGAAAAAAATTAATCTTAAAAAATATGATAAAGTGTTTGTTGTTGCAACAGGCAAGGCCGCATA
>JBGPGB010000209.1:0-3901 GCA_041483595.1 Nitrosotalea sp. | reverse complement strand
CAATATCATTCAGGGCAATTGTCTAGAAGTATTAAAAGGACTTCCATCAAATTCAATTCAATGCGCTATTACTAGTCCTCCTTATTTTTCCATGCGTGATTACGAAAATGAAAATCAAATAGGACTAGAGAAAACTTCTAAAGAGTTCATTAGGAAACTAGTGGATGTATTCCAAGAAGTTAAAAGGGTTCTTAAAGACGATGGAACTCTCTGGCTGAATCTTGGTGACTGTTTCTCTGGCTCTGGGGGTTATTCTCCCAATTCCCCATCTAACTTGGCAGGTAGCCTTCAATCAGGCGCAAGGGGCAATCTAGCAAAATCCAGGCCCGCCATAGAGTATCCTGCTAAGAATCTTATGGGAATACCTTGGATGACAGCATTTGCTCTAAGAGACGATGGTTGGATATTAAGGTGTGATTGCATATGGAAGAAAAATAATTGTAGTCCAGAAAAGGTTTTTGATAGACCAACTAGAATCCATGAGTATGTTTTTCTATTCAGTAAGAGTAAAAAGTATTACTATGACTACGAAGCAATAATGGAAGATGCTGTTACTGGCGGTAAGAGAAATAGAAGGTCTGTATGGGAGATTAACAATCAAAGAGTAAAAGGCGCTCACACAGCAGTTTTTCCAGAGAAGTTAGTAGAAGTGTGTTTGTTGGCTTCAAGTAAGTCTGGTGATGTTGTGCTTGATCCATTTTGTGGAAGTGGAACTACGGGAGTTGTGGCTAAGAAAAATGGGCGAGGGTTCATCGGGATTGATTTGAATAAAGAATATTGTGAATTAGCTACCAGCCGTATCGCACATAATAGCTGCTAAACATCAAGCAAAGGGCCACAAAAGCTGCCATAGCTCCACAGAAAATAAAAAAGGGAATAAGCCAAGGCTCTTTTTTAGGTTTGCCCTTGGCTTTTATCTTTTTCCAATCAATTATTTTTGGTTTATCCTGTTGCATTTTCTTTTTCCTTCATCGCTGCATATTTGGTTACGAACGCCTCAATTAGATTGATCGGAAATCTAAACTTTTGCGCAGCAAGCAGCATTTTCTCAAGAGATTCATATTGAGTTGTTTTTGTACCACGAGGACGACCATAAGACTTAGCATAATATAAACCAGTATATCCAAGCACTTCATTTTGTGCATGATATGTTGATTTCTGTGTAGTCATGCCTAAGCCTTTTCTATCCTTCTGCCAATATATTTCATATGATATTTTTCTTTCTGCCGCTACACGATTGTATTGAGTGTTTCGGAGTAGATAGAATCTGCCAACGGGAAAACGATCCTCATAAGCCAGAATTAAATCCCTTTCGGTTATTTTGAGGTCTGATTTCAAACTAACAATTTTGTTTTTGAGGTTTGTGATGCGTTCTTCTACTTCTGGAATCATGTTTTCTCCCTAATTACTTTCATAACGATACTGGACTCGATGGACGTTAGAGCGCCGCCTTTCCAAGTTTTCTTAATTTCTTCTATTGTTGGTGGTCGAGTAATACAGCACGACTTAGCAATTTTTCTCTTGCCGTCCAAATCAATATATGCCATTTTTCCATCTAATACCAATTGACATCCTGGGCATGTGCCATATTTCTTCACATGCGATTGTGTCGTTGGAATCCAATAGTCTACATTACAACAAGCACAGATCAATCTAGATTGAGCCTCAGTCACTTCTTCGGGTGTTGGCTTGCCTGGATAGAATCTTTGCTGATAACAGCCATTTTCTTGTCGAAAGCCAGTTTCAACTATTTTTCCGTTCATTGTGGATACCTTTGTTCTTCTCTTCTAAAAAAGTAAAGAGGAACCAATCCCCAACTACTTATTCCACCAATTGCCAATATGTCACCAAGAATTTCATATCCGCAAGAATCAGCCAAATAAGCCATACAACCCCAAAATACCATCCATAAAGTACAACAGAAAAGCATAAAGAAGCCTTTCCCATTGGAGATATAAATTTCACCTTTTTCATTTCTTGGCATTTTCAACCCTCTTGAGTTCAAAGGTTATTATTTCGGCTTTTATTTGGATGTCTTTAGGAAGCCAACGATCAAAAAAGAACTTGGCATTGGCATGGCTATCAAACACACAATCCTTTTCCAGTGTTGGATGCCAGCAATTATTTTTCATGCAGAACCACTGATTGTCACACTCGATAGCCCAGAACATATTTCCCCTTTATTATACAGGGTTTAGTGGGAATTACAAGGGCGGCTCTTTTTTTCTTAATTCTTTTAAATTTTCAACCATATCCCACAAGGCCAATTTTTCAACTCTATCCTTAACTTCCTTAGTAAGACCAAATCCTTTTGTTCTGACCATCGTGGTAAGGCAAGAGAAAACTTTCCAATCATATTGATTTGTGACAATACAGCGAATTGTTACGCTTTTATTTCCGTAATGAATAATATCGTAAATAAACTTTAGGCGGTCAGCAGCTTTACATGGAAGGATAAATGAAACTTTATCATATCCTGCCGTGGTGTAGTGCGTATCCGGCTGCGCACTTGAATTATAGGCGAGCATGTTGGTATCTTCGTCTACCCAACTGAGCATTGTGCCGCCGAAAAGTGAACCAAAGGCATTTAGTTGCCAACCCTGAACCCATCTATGTTGTTCCATATTATCCCCCATCATCAGAACAATCACAACACAATCCACACTCATCTACTTCGTCATATTCACATAAATTATTGCATCCTTCACAAACATTTAACCCACTTGCACCTAGATAATCATCAAAAGAAGAATAAGAATTTTTCTCTTCCGATGGTAAATTTTCATATTCTTTAAAGGCTTCATCGAGTGTCATTGTTAATACCTCATTTAAAATTTGCTACCATTTTGATACAAAAAGTTCGATAAACAATACCTGGAATCTTGCCATCTTCTAATATACGAAGCCGTCGTTCCCATTCTTCTTGGGTCAATTCGGATTTAATCTTTTGTTTTTTGGGACGCTTGTGGCGAAAAAGAGCCTTTTCAAAAGCCTCTTGAGATGGATAATCAGCACCATATCTGGCCATGCGCTCACAAAGATTAGACTTTAAAGCATTTTCAATAGTCCAATAACATTCATTGGTATCGGCTTCTGGCTCAATAATTTCTGACCGAAGGTGTTCGTCCATAACATTCCTTTTAGTTACAAAAAAAGCGACATAGTTGTACCATATCGCTTTTCTTGAGAAAGTAAACATTGATTAGATGTTTGTGACCGTATGGCCCTTCTTGGTGAGGACTGACTTAATAGCAGCCTTGTAACGATAAGCTGGCGTACCAGTTTCGGTTTCACTTCGGCGGCAATAAGCGGTTAGATTACGCTTCCACCCAGCCAACTTTGTCTTATTGCGGCTTGCGGATCGGAAGGTATTTACAAGTGTAGTCGCATTCATTTTTCATTCTCCAAATTGTTATGAATACCAAAAGTTTAGTATTCTGATTGGAAGAGTATACCACAACTGTACCGGGTTTTCAAGTCTTTATTAAATTACTTCTTTTTCTTGGCCTTTTTGCTACAAACCGCTCCCCATACTTGAAAATCTGGGCTATGACAGTCCTTTTTGGTAACGATTGTAGAGACACCTGCCATTTCTCTAATCTTAACCCATTCTTTAAATGTTTTCATAATCTATTTAGATATGACTATGATAAAAATATGAAAGCGATCATTCTAGCTGCCGGATTATCAAACCGGCTTTCTGATATTACTAAAAACCAGATTCCAAAATGCCTATTAGAAGTAGGTGGAATTAGTATTTTAGAGAATTGCCTCAATAGATTATGGGAAGTTGGCATTAGTAAAGCTGTCATTGTAGTCGGCCATCTCGCTGATAAGATTATTGATAAAATAGGATATTCCTATAAGAGTTTTCCAGTAGAATATGTTTTTGCTACCGATT
>JBGPGB010000208.1:0-3922 GCA_041483595.1 Nitrosotalea sp. | reverse complement strand
TCCTACGTCGGTTACTATACCAAGTGCTTGCCATGTACCTCTATCCATGAGTTTTGTTACCGTTGGCTGACTGATATCAACTACAATCACCTTCACGTCAGCAGGTAGCATATTGCCTGTAGCTATAGAATGAAGCATCGTAGATATCATGATGACAAGTTTTGCGTCTTTTACAATCTCTTTGTATTTGCGTTGAGCTATTGTCATATCTGTAATAACGTCTGGTAGTGGACCGTCATCTCTTAGTGAACCTGCAAGCACGAATGGTATTTTATTTTTCACACACTCGTACATTATTCCTCTAGTCAATACTTTTTTTTCCACCATTTTTGGAATTGATCCAGCTTTGAAAACTGAATTTATTGCTTGCATGTGGTTTCTATGACCTCTTACTGCAAGTGTACCATCTTGTACATTCATTCCAAGTGATGTTCCAAGAGTTGAGTATTCGATATCATGAACAGCAAGTGCATTTCCTGCAAGAACCGCATTGATGAATCCCATCCTTATCAGCATTGCAATTGAATCTGATGCTCCTGTGTGAACAATTGCAGGTCCTCCCACAAGAACAATCTTTCCCCCCTGCTTCCTTATTTTGTAAATGTCCTCGGCAACTTTTCTTGCAATGTGTTGAGTGGGTCTCTCACTTGAGCTACCACTGCTCATGAATTGAAATAGGTTGACACCTTCTCTTGGTCTTTCAGGTGGAGTAACACGCATTCCTTTTTCTCCGACAATTATCATGTCACCTTTTTTGACATCCCTGATAGGAGTACAAAATGCTCTGTTTTCTTTTACTACAATGCATTTATCCATCATCATATTTTCTACCTTGATCCATTTGCCTTTGTGGAATATTTCTGTATGATTGTTAGTAGTACTGTAAAAATCATCTGGCATTACCATGTCTTTTAACGCTTGTTTCAACGAGATAGACTGTTGAATCTTCGAGGTTGCACCCTCACGGTATATAGCTTCTAGAATTTTATCTAGATGTTCTTGTGATTGACCCTGAATTGTAAGTTTTGCATAACTCTCATCTTTTTTGTGTTTTCCGACCTTGAATTCTTGTACTTGAAACTCGCCTTTGAGGTCCATGATAACATCAAAAATTTTGGTAAGTATCATGGAATCAATAAGATGACCTTTTACTTCTATCTCATGAATGAATTTTTTGACCATTTCCTGAAATTCCGTCTTTGTACTAATTTAATCTTGGTGTCAATTATTTGACAACAGTCTCGAAAATAAAATCATTAAACTGGAAGAACTATATCGCCCGTGTGTTCTTGAATATTATCTGATCTTAGTCTTGCAACTATGGTATCTTTACGTTCTGCATCAAGACTTCTAACAAGTGCTTTTGAAATCCCATTTTTATCGCAAATTACTATCATGTAGCCAGTAGAATCTGACAAAATATATCCCCCAGCATCATTTAAAACCGCATAGCGATTTTCTTGACCTACTGGTTCCCAGATATTTGTTTTATTGTCTCGTAGTGCTAAAGCGGGCATTGCTTGATTATTACACAAATTGTTAAGATACTCACGTGCATCTTTGACTCTTTTCTCTCCAATTTTTAATGCAACAAAATACTGCATAATTTAAAAACTAATTCTTGTTATTTATACGATAGTGTATCAAGTATTTCCAAAAGTTCTTTTGATTTGATCTCTTTTTTTGCTGAATCTACAAAGGAACCCAATCTCTCATTTGAAAATCCTTCCGAAGAATATTTTGCAGCTTGAATGGCCATTTCTAGCTTGTCGATTTCATGTAAAAGAATAGATTCCTTTGTATCTGCTAGGATATATTCTTGCCATATTTTGTCATATTCTACTGCCAGATTTACTGGTAGTTTTGAAAAAATCTCTTTCATGGCATCATGCTCAGCTATTTTTTTGTTCTCCTTTGAGATTTCTTCTGGCATAAAATCTCCAGTAATTGATTCAGCTAAATCATGAAGAAGTGCCATTTTGATAATCTTTTCTGTATCTAATTTGTTCGAGTCTGCCAAAACCATTGCCATAATTGCTGTTCCGTAAGAATGATCAGCAACTGATTCTGGGTGTTCTATGCCTACTTTACTTTTCCATCCCATGCGTGGAACTTTTTTGAGCTCTGACACAAGATAGAAAAAATCAAACAGCATAAGTTATCTTTGTGTTTATCATCTGTTTTAATCTTTAAGTGTATTGTAGGTTTTAAAATATTGAAATATTTACGAACAAGATTAAAATGACAAGAATCATTATTGGTAAAATATGAAAATTTACACTAAAACTGGTGATGATGGAACTACTGGTTTGATTGGCAATATGCGTGTAAAAAAATCAAATCCTAGGATTGCATCTTACGGTGTGGTAGATGAGCTAAATGCCGCACTTGGCATAATTTTATCTTCTAAATTGGGACAGGACATTAGAGATTTACTTACAAAGATACAAAATGACCTTTTTGTAGTAGGGGCAGATCTTGCAAATCCAAACTTGGAGAATAAATCAAACAGAGTTACATCTGAGATGATATCATTTCTGGAAAAAGAGATAGATGGATTGGAGGCAAAATTACCGCCGATAAATTATTTCATTTTACCAGGAGGTGATTTAATTGCGTCGCAGGTTCATCTAGCAAGAGCAATATGTAGAAGAGGCGAAACAAATATCGTACACTTGTCAGAGTTGGAGGATATTAACAATGGTTGTTTAATCTACATGAATAGATTATCGGATCTTCTTTTTGTCATAGCACGAACGATAAACAATAGAAAAAAAATATCTGACGTTGCTTGGAAAAAATAAGAGAGACACACTTTAATTCCCCGGGAATTGGATATTGGAATGTGCCGCCGTAGCTCAGCCCGGGAGAGCACTCGGCTGAAGACCGAGCTGTCGCATGTTCAAGTCTTGCCGGCGGCACCTTGATAGTTTTAATGATTTTCGACAATTTCAAGAATGTAGTTTTTATTAAAATATGCCTTCTGGAGTCATTAGAGGTATGATTTCAAACATGAAATGAAAGATATCTTTGATAGATATTTATGTTGTTTTACCTCTATTATATTTTATTTGTACTAGTATGGATTAGTATTTGTAATTATGAGTGACCCTTGTAAAACACATCCTCGAATAATTCGCATTTTGGCATTGTAAAATGCTATGAGGGATATGTGATCTTCAAATGCTTTTGGGAAAAAGATGTTTCCCGCAATGATTATGTCTACAATAATGAAATTTGATAGGTAAGCATGTCTGAAATTTTTTACTGACATTACTACAAGTACTATGAATGAAGATTCAAGAGCGTTGCTTGAATGAGTAATTTTGAATACCATATGCATTCCAAATGCTCTGGTGAGCACACTGCAACCAGAACTGATACTGCCGTTTTTTCCATGCCGTTCATTTTAATCTTAAACACATGTTACCCAATAAAATCAATTGTAGTGTAATTGAATTTCAAAATATGTCTTAAATAGAGGAATTGTCACGCCTAATCTAGGTGAAAAATTGAGTTCCGCTTCTTCAAACGTGGCAAATTATTGTAAAAAAATCCTGGGTCTTGATCCTAGGATTAGATTTGCTGGTAAGATAGTGGGCAAAAAACTGTTATCAGCAGCAAGAAAATATGGTGTAATGCATTTACTTGACAAAGATCTACTGATTATCTCACCATTAAGTCTAGGTAAAGGCAATGATGGACAAGATGTTTACAGAAAAACTCGGTAAAACTAATGGATTGTAGAATCAAAAGGTAAAGTGAAGTTACTGATAGTTTTCCAAGAAGATGACATACTGGTACTCTCATAAGAGCCAACTTCTGACTACCATGCAATAATTGAGAAAATAAAGTCTCTCAAGTAGAGACTAGTTTTTTGCTAATTTAAGCACGTATACAAGAGGCTTTTCTTGTATGCGTG
>JBGPGB010000207.1:0-3936 GCA_041483595.1 Nitrosotalea sp. | reverse complement strand
TTTTGGATTTTTAGAAAAAGTTCCTGTAATATATGCGGCAAGAGTGTAAATTGTTTTTACATCTAATTTATCACAGATTTTTACAATTTCTTCAGCCATCTCATACTCACTTTCTGGAGTTATTGGTTGTGCATCACCACTTAATAGAATCAAATCATTTGTTTGACCTCTGAAATAATACAGTACATTTTTCATTAGATCAGTTGTCCCATCAGGTTGAATCAAAACTTGTGGAGGAAATGATGATGAAAACATGTTTGCAAATGGAATTACCTTTAATTCTTCAATCATATGATCAATTGCAAGTTTTCCAACATACCCACTTCCAGGAAATCCACAAATCAATGTGGGGTTTTTAAGATTAGGCATTTCGAGTATTTCTACAATAATGTGTTGAGGAAGAGACATAGCGTTACCGAAAAATTAATTCAATATTAATTAAGCGTATGATTACTACCTTCGTCTAGACTTGGATGTTTTTCTCTTTGCAGTTTTTCTTTTAGTAGTTCTAGTTACTTTTCTTCTAGATATTTTTTTTGCACGAGATTTTATTTTACTTTTTACTGCCTTTCTTTTAGCGGGTTTTCGTTTTGCTTTTCTCACTTTCTTTTGATTCTTTCTTTTCTGGGCTGCAATTGCTGCCATTCTCTTTCGTTTCTGAGCTGCAATTGCTGCTATTCTCCTTCTTTTCTGAGCTGCAAGTTCGGCTAACTTCTTTTGAACTATTGTCAAAGCGATACTTGCTCGGTTTTCAAGTTTTTGTAGAGATTCAAATTTGGGCCTCAAGGCAGCCTCTTCTTTTGTACCTTTCTTGAGTTGTTCAATTAGTGCAGGTTTAGCATGGATTTGTTTCTTTAGCTGTTCTTCAATCTTTAATTTTTCCTTTTCACTAGATTCTATCTCTTTTGCTAATCTTGTCTGGTTTGATTCTCTTTCCTTTAGCTCGGCATGCAACTCGGTTATTTTTTCATTAATATACTGTAATCTTTGAACGGCGCTAGTCTTTTCTTCTGGTAATCCATATTCACTTTGCTGCTTTGTTTGATCCTTTGCATCTTCCTCCTGTCCTAGTCTTCCCTCTGCAGCAATCTTGAGTCTCTCGATACTTGCCTTTTGTGAAAGGTGTTGGTTGAGAACTTGCATTATGTGATCTTTTGTCCTTGTCAGATCTTCTTTTTTCTTCTCAAGTGCAATAAGACCAGATGATGATCTTCTTTTTTTAGAAACTGCCTCTTTTAGTTTATTTTCAACGAGTCTTCGTAATTTAGTTATCTCTGCTTTTTTCATACTGTATGATTTTAATACGGTCTCAAGAGATGCCATGTGCTTAAGAGCTTTTGTAATCGATTAAGTTTTTGTTATGATCAGTATTTGACATATGAGTTAAAATTTTCAACATATTTTTCATCTTTTTCCCAAAATTATGACATGTTGTAGGGGTCACCAAGTAGATTTTATTTAGCAAATACGGATGGAAATCATGGATTTTCATCCGTCACAGTTACCAATTGCTCATTCATTTCAGATCGATGATGAACGAAAAGCTCCAGATCTTGCTGAACAGATGGTAAGATTGGGTTTTTCATCCCAAAAAGGTGCATTTAGAGTAATCATGACAAAGGATCAAAAGGCTGCAAAGAAGATCGGTTTTACAATTATGAATGAACTTAATTTCGGATTAAGAAAAGCAAAACAAGAGCGTGATGTGAGATATTGGATATACATCTATGATGCCAATCATTACGCAATGGTTTTGATAAGCTCCCAAGTAATGCAAGAACTAGGTTTTTAATTTATCAAAGATAAGTTCGATCTTTAGCTTTTTAGATACAACATTAGCAATCAAAACTCCCAGAATTACACCAGCTATAGCAGTTGAGGGGTATTCTTGTAATAGGTATAAACGACTTATTGAGACTACTGCTGGATATATCCATAAAAGGTATGACCCACGAGGAAATCTTTTGGATAACGCATATCCCACAATAAATGCAAATATCGTTGTCCTTAACGTAGCCCCCGCGGGGAAGGTCCCGTCAATTTGACATGGCACCCCAACGTCTGCTCCCGATTTAATTGCCAAATGAGCTCCGATGTAATCTAGAGCTGGCTTTTCATATCCCGTATAACACCTCATGTAGGCTACAATCATACTGCCTACCAATAATGAAAGAAGCAATACAAGTCCGAGTCGTCTTGTTCTCTTGATTATAAACAGAACAATGCTGACAAATATGGGATACAGCACCCAACCTAGTTCTGTAAATACGCCCATGGTAAGGTCGATTGCTCGATTACCTACAAGTTTTGAAACATAACTTTCAAAGCCATAATCATAGACAATTGATATTTTTGCAACAGCAAGACAAAGTAGAATTAAAAAAGATAATAATAACAAGAAAAAGGTTCTACTTCTTATATCAAAGATCCAATTCTGCAAAGAAATCCCCTCCAAGTGTTAACATTTGTACTATAATCGAATATTCAACTATATTAAAATCAGAGTACTCACCCCTGAGAGGTTTTTGCTTTGATCGTTTTTGGACTAAAAGATTTTAACCACCATCCAAAGTTATGATAAGCATTGAGGATCCTAACAATCAGTGATTTTGATACCAAGGGTAAGACTGTGTTTCTACGAGTGGACATGAATTGTCCTATTGATCCCGTCACCATGGATATAATAGAAACAAGTAGAATTAGAGAGTCAACAGAGTCTCTCAAAGATCTAGATGGTGCCAAGGTAGTCATTGGTTCACATCAAGGAAGGGTAGGTAACAAAGACTATACTGGAATGGAAAAACATGCAAAGGTGTTAGAGCAGATACTTGGACGCAAAATAAAATATATTGAAGATGTGATTGGTTCGGAAGCACAAAGAGAGATTAAAAACATGAAGGATGGTGATATAATTTTACTTGATAATCTTAGATTAGGTGCAGAAGAGAACTATGAATTCTCAGCTTCTGATGCGTCTAAAACAATAATGGTACAAAGACTTTCAAAGTTATTTGATATTTGTGTCTTGGATTCATTTCCAAGTTCACACAGATCACATCCATCAATAATCGGTTTTGCATATGTTCTTCCATCTTGTGCAGGCAGATTGGTAGAGCGAGAAGTTAGAAAACTAGACGAGATAATGACTGTTACCAAGGGGCCTCATGTACTTGTACTTGGAGGTTCCAAGGTGGTAGACAGACTTGAGGCAATAAAAGAATTAATTCAAAATGGCAGAGCTGATCAAGTTCTTCTTACAGGTGTAATTGCCAACGTCTTTCTGAGGGCTCAAGGAAGAATCAAGTCACCACTAGGAATTAAAAGAGAAGAAGAAGTTGTATCAAAGGCACATGCTTTAATTGGTGAATATCCAGATGTATTTTCAGTTCCTGTAGATATTGCGGTTGAAAGGGATGGAAGAAGAGTGGAGATGGATGTTCGCGAACTTGAAAAAGGGGATCAGATATTTGACTTGGGACCAAAATCAGTTGATTATTATCTAAAATCAATCCAAGGTGCAGGAACTGTCTTTATGAGTGGTCCTGCAGGATTTTTTGAAAAGGAGAATTTCAAATTTGGAACAGAATCCCTTCTCAAAGGAGTGGCAAATTCATTTGCAACTACTATAGTAAGTGGAGGACACTTAACTGCAGCTTTGAAGAGATATGGTCTTGCTGAGAAGATAAATCACATCAGTACTGCAGGTGGAGCTTTGGTACTATACCTAACTGGTGCAAAGTTGCCAATGATCCAAGCTTTAGAAGAAGCTGCCGCAAGATCTCGTTCTAAATAGATGCTTTACACTCAGGATTTGGACATATACGGGGTTCAAGTTTTCCCAGGTAAATTTCTTGGTTGCATGAATTGCATTTGAATTTTTCCACCACATCAAAGAGTTTGTACCATTGAGTGGTAAAGTTTTGGGCAATCGGCCTG
>JBGPGB010000206.1:0-3937 GCA_041483595.1 Nitrosotalea sp. | reverse complement strand
AGGACCACCAGCGCCACCGCCACCGCCACCGAAGAAATTTCCTCCGCCACCACCATTACCACCAGAATACTTAGTGTCACCAACACCGCTAGCAGAAGCACCACCAGCACCACCACCACCACCACCCGATCCTACAACACCACCTTTAGCACCGCAAGAAGATGCAGCTAGATTTGCACCATTAAACCAAGTATCACCACCGCTTGAATTGGAACCACCAGCACTACCAACTTGAATTGTACAACCACTTGCAGCAGTAACATTAGTAGCTATAGAATACGCACCACCACCACCACCACCAGAAGCATTACCACCAGCGTTACCACCACCGCCACCGCCGCCGATGACCTCAACTATATCGGCTATGCCTGGATAATTGGCTGGAGGACTAAAAGTAGTACCAGAAGTAATAAAAAGTATTGCCACATACTATTTATGGCAACGGTTTAGGAATAATGTTTAATTATAACTTCATCACTAACTTTATATGCCATAATTGCCTGTTGGAAATAATGTTTTGCAGTTATGTCCATTATTTCTTGGATTTGATCTTTACTACAAGAAATGCGCACTGGAATCATTCTGTCATTGCACAATTCTCCACTTGGACTTACCCAACTGCCCTTGTTTGGCTGTAGAACGGTAAGACCTTTGGCGATTGCAATAACTCTTGCATCCCATAAGCGATGATAGCGAACAGAGAAGTAGCGATTCTTCCCAGGAAGGATTAGAGGTTTAGTGCTGGGGACTAAGATTTCCCAAAGTTCAGGCTTGCTCTCCATTTTCGTTCTCCACAGGTGGTTGTAGATTTTCTATCTGATACTCATATCTACCCCAACCGCCCCATGATGATGCACTAGCAACCCATTTGTCTGCTATGTCTTTATTAGAAAATGGGCCAAATACATTTGATAGTTCAGGGAAAAGAGCTTTACCGTCCCTATCGTTATAATACCATTGTAATACCACAAGCATGATTATCCTCCTACTTTTTTATAATATTTTGCACCTTCATTGAGAAGTTTTTTGCCATATTTTGTAACTATGCCTTTTCTGGGACTAAAAACATCCGGGTCTGATATTACCGGAGTCTTAGATATTGTTGGAGCAGCAATAAATAAACCTGTTGGGTTTCTTGCCATGACTTCCAATTTCAACTTTTGTAAAGCATCTATTTTTTCTTGCTTTGTCATTACTTTTATGTGCGGACTACGATATGTTAATTCCAATATTTCATCTTCATTCATTTTTTATTCCTTTGGTTATTCAAAACTTCTGACAATTCATAATATTCAAGTATTTTTTTGATTTTTGGAGGAATAACGCCATTGATCCATCCTGATTTTTGTGCAGGATCAAAAAATCCAGCAGGCTTACCCCAATGTATAACCATCCATTCTTCCTTATCATTGGGGAATTGGATTAGAGCCAGATACTTTGTGCCGTCTTTTTTCATCAGTCATCCTTCCACAGTGGTAAAGAAAACCTTTCTGGAAACTGTTTGTATTCCTTACCTTCAAGATAAGGATTCATTCCAGAATATTGTCCATTATCCTGTTTATAGAAGAAACTAACACCTTGAGATTGACAACGATCCCTCAAATCAGTTGCCCATTTTTCTTCCATCTTTCTCCATCCTGCACCGCTTTCTCCACCTACAATAATCCAATCTATTTCAGTCAAATCCAATTTATTTAATGGACCCAACAGTGGCTCTGCTGAAATGAAATGAATATAAGCATCAATTGCTGTTAAATCCTTTGCCCTATCTGCATAATCATTGTTTTCGATTGTGCATCCCATAGCTACATTGGGATAATTGTCTTTGCTCCAATCTGGCGGGAGATATTTTTTAATGTTTTGCGGGCGTTTTGTAAGCATCAACCAAATAAGGTTTTTGGTTTTCTTAACCAGTGGCCAAAGTTTATCTCTTTCCACTTGTGGGGCTTCATCATCGCACCAATCCATCATAGAACCACAGAAAACAGTTTCCCTCACGCCATTTTTCCAGGCATTAAAATCCCAATGGAGAGGTTCTTTGTTGTGTTTATCTGCGAATGTTCGTCTTGCCTTCCCTGGACCCCAAATGTCATGCCCGTAACGACTTGCCATTGTTTCAGCATAACAATGTGCGCACCCTGGACTTACCTTTGTACACCCCCACCAGAGATTAAAACGTGTGGTTTACCCAGGAAATTCCTGTTTCTTTTCCCATAAACCAACCTCCTTTCATTTAGAATGAATATTGACATGACAATCTTCGCATAAAGTGAGTCCGTTGTCAATAGCAAATCTAAATTCTGGATAATCAGCAAAACTCTTCAAATGATGTGCTTGAAGATTTCCGCCTCTTGAATCGTAACATTTTTGGCATGTGTATTTATCACGTTCAAAAACTGACTTGCGCCAATCTTTATATTCTTGTGATTTTCTAATCCTCTTTTCTTCGGGAGTAATGCCGCCCTTCCAGTTATAATGTTTTGAGCCAGAAATTCCAGGTCTTGATTTGCCTTTATTAGAAATGCCAATCTTTAGCCTTGTTTCTTCTGAATGATGCCATCCCGTTCTTGGATTTAACTTCCAATTACTCTTTATTACATCACTCATTTTTTTTCTTGATTCTTTAGTGTGTCTTTTACCAGTCATTCCTACTGGCTTTTTGCGAACTTTAACACACCGACAACTCTGACAACTCTTATTTAGACCATTTGACCTACTGCGATCTATACTGAAATTATATTTTGGTTTCCATTGCTTGCATTTATTACAATAACTCTCTGATTCAAGTTTCTTATAATACTCTTCGAGTGAAAAACCATAATAAGCAGCAGCAATTTTAGCAGCACCATTTTTTGTTTGAGCCATATTATATGTATAGTTTGTCCATGATATTATTTGCAGTAATATATCACAAAATCCATCAAATGTCAATAGATACATTGATGGAAAACTTCAAAAATTTTATGGTTGAAGGCTGGTTTGACTGGCTAAAGAAAAAGAAAACTTCTGATAGTTGGCCCGGCGGAATTGATAGAAGCAATGAGCCAACGGTGAGAGCGGCAAAAACACCAGTAGACCAATCTAATATAAAAACATCAATAAATCAAAATCCAGGCTATGCTCTTCATGGATTTGGTGGAGATGAACCACGAAGAAAAATTAACCAAGATGTTGATAAAAATCAGGTTACAATTTACATCAAACAACTTGAAAATATGTCCCGCAATTTAGCTAATTTGCATGATTTCATGGTCAATAAAGATAACATTATGGGCAATCAAATGCCACAAACAAAAGAAACATTCAGCAAGCTAATTGTTAATGGTGTAGATTCCATCAATAGGGCACTTGCCATAATGAAACCGCTACTTCACGATGAAGAAATTGATTGATCTTCCATTACAGTATAAAATCCAATTGGCTTAATAAAGTCTACTTCTTCAACTGTTTCCATACCTGTCCAACCACGAACAAGTTTTCCTCTTTCTGGATGTGCGCCTTTAAGCCAGCGACGAACCCTCATAAAAGAACCACTTTGATGAATTATTTCCGTGTTCAAAATTTCGGGTGTTTCAGGTATCATACCAAAACCCTTCATAAAATGGGGATGTTCGGCATCATCTTTATTCTACCAGTTTTAATTGAATAAAAAATAGCAAAAATATTTAGTAAGAAGTCTTGGCAATCTGCAAGAAATTTGGTAATATAATATGTTCTATCCTTAGAGGTAAAAGATTAACAACTTATCGCTAAAATATCAGAGAGAACTTGCAGAAGCGCAAGCAAAATTGAGTGCGCTGGCATTTTATCAAGACATTGAAGAAGTAAAAGACATATGGGGACAATATCGTTTGTGTAGTCAGACTGTAACAAACACAGCAGAAAAATTTGAACTCAAAGCAAAATGTGACTGCTGTAAGGGTGCAACAGTATTCTT
>JBGPGB010000205.1:0-3951 GCA_041483595.1 Nitrosotalea sp. | reverse complement strand
TTTTTTCCATTTCAATTTAGACTCATCACTCACAAAAGGATAAGCAGTCGTAAATTGATTTAATGCTAATTTTGCTTCGTCAGATGAATTTATTGGGAGTTGTATTCCCCTATCTAAAAAAGTAGATGCAATTTTAGGATTATCCAGACGGGAACCAACTTCACCAATCCGAATAGCTCTTTTAACTCTTGCTTTTAGCCAACCGTGTTCCTCAGCAAAAGCAGCCATCTCTGTTATCTCTTTCAAATCATCATTAATAATGAAGGCACAGTAACTAAAAAACGGCTCTATATGCTTTGGATGACACACCCAAGCTCCAAGTATGGTATCATGGTTCTTTATTGCAAATTTAACAAATAACCAATACTGTTGTCGCCACTTATCAACTTTCATTAAGTGTAATTGTCTGGCACTGGTAATAGATTTTTCTTTGTCAAATGGCTTTATTTCCCAGCGATTACCGTTTTTGTCATAAGCATCTTGACCGCAACGTGATTCGCCTTTATCTTCACCAGAAGTCAAACCAAAAAAATTTATTGTGGCTTCTTCTCTTTTAGTCATTTTCTCCCCAATAATATTAATCTTTCATCTCATACAGTTTAATCTCTTTACCCTCAACATAAATGCTAGGGTTAATGAACATCAATACTTTTGGTCTATTGTTGTTCCTGTCGGTAGTATATCTCAACTGACAACCTGGGTATAACTTACTATTAAATACAGGGAGTTGATAATGATAACCGCTCCATTCTTTCAATACTTCTTCAATGACTTCTTTTTGTCGAAAGCCATCAATGACTCTAATTGTCTTACCGTCTTTAGCTAGTACAATATAAACTTCATATTTGCCAACGTAATCTCTACCTTGGCGTGTATCACTACTATCAATACCCATAAATGGTTCGTAGATATCAATGAGAATATCATCACCACTATAACTCATACGGCATTTGATCTGACAAGGTTTCTTTCCGCCTTCGACAACTAAGTATCTGTCTATTTTGTCAACGCAGTCAGTGTTTCTATCGACATCTTCAAAGACCAAACCATAAGTCTCTAGGGACTTAACGATCTTATCTTCTATTTGTTTACCGTAAAGATATCGTTTACGTGACGCTTGTGATTCTAGTCTATTTTTGTTATCAAACATGTTTTCTCCCGCAAATAAAAAACAAGAACAGCGCCAGATATGAGGATGGTCGGATTACTAGCGCTGTTCTTATTAAATTACATAGTTCTTAGACGAGATAGGAAATCTTCGTCAAATCCAGCTTCATCTTGTTCCGCTACTGGCTTTGGTTTTGCCGTTGCCGGAGCCTGTGGTGGTACAAATATTGAGACTGGTTTCTTTGGTGTGAAAGCAGGTGCATCGTCGTCATCATCGGAATCTTTGTTATATCCACCGTTTGGATCAACCTCAATACCTTTATGATATCTTAATGCTTGCTCTATTTCGTTTAGTGGTAATACCTTACGAAGAGTGCTAAGATCGTGCAGTGAAGACATCCACTTGTCTATTTCTGCCTGTGTTCCAGCAGCACTTGGAGCTAGAAACATAGATTCGTCGTAATTAGGATATGTAAAGTTTCCAGAACCCTTTGCGATTCTCTTAACTACACAGATATCACGACCTGTCATATGATCGGTAATATCACCATAGCCTGGGATGCGTAGAACCTTATCGCCTTCAATAGCACGAAGGATTTTGGCTTGCATCTTCTTACCAACAGACCAAATCTTTGGACCTACGTTGTTTAGAACTTGTCCATCTTTTGTTATTACTTGACGAACAATAACGTTCCAATAATAACGTTCATTTGCTTTGATTCTACCGTACTCAGCCTTTAGAGCTTCGGACTCTTCCTTAGAAGGAGCCGATTCAGCAGCTTTCCAAATACTGCGAAGTTCATCACAGATTGGACAAACACCCTGCCATCTATTATCAACTAGTACTCTTGGACAATGATAATTTCTTCCATTGACTTTGTGAGTTCTTGTAGAGCTAAAAGGTAGAATTTGATTTTCTGCTGCTGGCAATAATCTTAAAGTTACTGAGCCTTCACCGTCTGGCATCGGCACGAAGTTTTCAAGATAGTTTTGATTTTGATTGCCTTTTGAAGAGATACGATTGAGTTCGTTACGAATTGCGTTTAAATCGAGAGCCATAATAGTTTTCCTTGTTAAATAAGTTAAATAAAGTAGAGAGTAAATTAACCCTCTATATATATAACGTATTTTTCGACCCAAAAGTAACAAAGTTAGTAAAAATACTTTTATTATACCTATAATATTTTATGATTCCTTTTATAGACCCAATTTCACAATATAATGAAATTGCCAACCTAGTTGAACCAGATGTTTTTGAATGTATGAGAAAGTGTCAGTATACAAATGGATACTACTTAGAAAGATTTGAACATTCACTAGGCAAATACCTTGGCGTTAATCACGTTATTGGATTAAGTAGCGGTACAGACGCAACAATGATAGCTTGCGAAGGATTAAACATTGGATATGGCGATTATGTTATAATGGCGAACAATGCAAGCATAACATTGGCTTTTGGATTATCAAGAGCAGGAGCGCTGCCAATCTTTGCTGATATACATCAAGATACTTATTTAATGGACACAGATAGTGTTATATCTCTTCTTCAAACGCATCCCAAAAAGAAAAAAATCAAAGCAATTATGGTTAGCGACCTTTTCGGCCAAATGCCTAATCTTGAGTTGTTTCAAGAGATAGCAAGAACATTTAAGGTGTTGTTAATCGAAGATGCAACCCATTCAATGGGATCGACTTACAAACACAATCACGTTGGTTGGTATGCGGATGCGGCTATTACTTCTTTTAGTCCAAATCGAAATCTAGGAACAATGGGACAGGGCGGCGCTGTTTTGACCAACGACTCCATATTATCCAAGAAAATTAGGATAATAGCCAATCAAGGGATGGAAAAAAACGTCATACATATGTTAGGTGGAAATTACAAACTGGATTCCATCATGGCCGCACAACTTTATCATGCGTTATCAAAATTGGACGAATGGAATGATAGAAGAAGAGTAATAGCTAAAAAATACAATGATTGCTTTAATAGCGAACAAAGACCCACACAGCAACCATGTGGAAAACACACTTATCACTTATATCAGTTTAAGTGTCGTACCGGAATGGAAAGAGATAATTTAGAACGTGAATTAATACTAAAACAAATAGGTTACAATATATCTCCTGCATTAATCACTGATAGTCAAATGTATTTGAGTTTAGTTGACACACCAATGTCTTATTATCTTCGTGACTTACTTATTGCTCTTCCGATGCATCCTTTTCTAACGGATGGGGAGATTCTTGAGGTTGTTCGGGTAATTCACCAGTCATGCGGTTCATTTGAATAGTATCAATTTCTTTTACATTCCTAATGGCCATAAATGGATCATTCCTATTAGTCATTAAGTAATGTTGTAAAGATGCCATGCTGTATCGTTGATCTTCAATCATTATCTCAAAATCCTTAGAAAGATACTTGTGGTCTGGATAAAATCTTTCAAACAATCTTCTTGCTTGATTTTTACTAGCATTAGCAAATTCTTCGTGAACATCTGCTCGACCTTTTCTTATAAGAGCTTCATCCAATTTATCTGGATGATTGGTCGTCATAAATATAATCCAGCCTTCGGGAGTAGCAACACCATCTAACGCATTTAATAGTCCAGCAAAAGTTAATCCACCTTCCTTGCCATTAGACCTTACTCTAAAATTAAAAGCACAATCAATATCTTCTAGTAATAATATACTTCTAGGCGGAACCTTTGATAATAAGTCATTAATCCTATTATCTGTCATGTCTGGATCACTTAAAATCAATAGATAAATATTCATTTTAAGTTCACTTGCTAGTGCTTTTACAATGCTAGTCTTGCCATTACCAGGAGAGCCTTTTAATAA
>JBGPGB010000204.1:0-3969 GCA_041483595.1 Nitrosotalea sp. | reverse complement strand
GTTATTATTTTATTGATCTCAAAAATTCTTGTTGCAGTTGATGGATCAGAATCGTCAAAAAAAGCATTTGATGAATCAATCTATCTCGCACAAAAATGCAATTCAAAATTAGATGTAGTTCATGTTGTATCATGTGAGTTGGGTGGTGATAGTGCTATGACATTTGAGCTAATAGATGAGCTAAAAGCTAAAGCCAAAAAATTGCTAGACGAGTATAAAATACAGGCTACAAAAAATAGCGTGCCTATAGAAATATCGATAATTCAAGGTGATCCTGCTCAAGTAATAATTAATCTTGCCAAAACCAAAGGACATGACTTGATCATTATGGGAACTAGAGGAAAGGGTGCTTTTCAAGAATTGCTAATTGGCAGTGTCTCACAAAAAGTAATGCATCATGCTAGTTGTCCTGTTATGGTTGTTCGATAGAACTGTCTAAATTATTTCTAGAAGGCGATTATAATTTAGTCTTCGTAGGTATGGTATTGTAATCTCACTGTAAAAGCAAATACATTGCTAGATCTCTCGTGGTAATCATTCCAATAATCCTATCTTTTTCTAGTACAGGAAGGTGATCAATGTTGTATTTTTCCATAATATTTGATGCTTCTTGAATTGTTTGAGTAGGACTAGCACAAATTAGAGGTCTTGAGGCAAGAAAACTCAGAATAAGGCATTTGGCAGGTATGTTAACAAATGAAATTGTACGCGCCAGGTCTCTTTCTGTAACTATCCCAAAGGGTTTTCCATATGCCATTATGATGACACTTCCTATCTTTTTTTCCTTCATGAGAGTGGCCGCATCATGTGCCGTTTTCGTATGATCTAAAGTTAGAACACGCCGTGTCATTATATTAGCCACTGTTGTGATACTAGGTCCAAAAAAGACACTAAACAAATCCTCTGTATTGGGATCATCTGTGTTATTTCGCATCTTGTGCTGTATGTCCGGATTACGATTTGCAATCACTGTTGCCATAGTATCTATACGGCTTGCTAGCCGATAAAGGTTCTTTCAATTTTGAAAACTATGCTTTGACTATTTGGCGCTGTTGTTGATTTCTAAAATAATCTATTATACATTCTTCATGAGTATAGCTGGCATTATTGCATGGGTTTTTACAAAACCAGCAGGTACCTTTGTGAAATTTTGACGATTCTTTTTCAGCCATGCTACGATCAAAGTGAGATTCTATTCTCAATCGCCTCCTCCTGTATCGCATCCGCACAGTCCAAACTCATCAATTTTCCCTCCACAAATTCCACATTCTTCATCAAATTGTACCTCCCATGGTTCTTTTGAATAAAGACGGAGATGATCATTGATCTCTTTTGGAACAACGCTTTGGAGAGACAATTCCTACTCCCAATTATCCAGTAGTTTGAGACAATAGTTACAGATAGGATAACCATTCTCTTCCTCAAATTCAGTCCTACATCTCTTGCATATTTTTGATTTTTTTAGCGTGATTGTTTGCAAATTGTGCCACTACCATCCTTGCTATCATATTTGCCAATAATTTCATTAAACTCTACTCTAAACCCAAAGGCATAATTTGCCAAATACTTCTCGGCAACGTTATACGCCATATACTGACTCCCTAGTATTATTACGTCTCCGATCCTAATAAACTGGTTCAAACAACATACAATGAAACATTTCACTTGGTGTACTTTTTCATCAATGCGAAATACTCCTCATCTTCATTCCACACTTTCAAGAAACGTTTGATAATAGAATCAAAACTTTCGTTCTTGTTACCCGCCGATACTAGCAGATCAATCGTCTTATGATCTAACTCTAATGTGATCAATTTTTTCATATCTTTCTGAAATTTCTCGCCACTGCTTTACTTTCTCAAATTCTCAAAGATCTAAACCCGTTAGGTTAGATTTCTGTAGGACTATGACTCTCACAAGTCCAACCCCTTCATTCTCATACCATATTTTTCTTTATACAACGATTTACAAGAAGTGCAACAGAAGAACCTCTCAAAGTTTCCAAATTTTAAGACATGAGGTTTACCATCAACAGAACCTTTGCAATAATCGCATGATATCTCTATTATCATGCCCTTGCCAAACTTTATCCCGTGGGTTTTGATTGTCTTTTCTTTGAGATGTCCTAGTCTCTCACCAGTCTTTGTCTCAAGATGTTCAAGATCCAAATCAAGAGTTACAGCCTTGATTAGACCTATATTGACAAGTCTATCATATCGTGCCTTTACGGTCGGAGCACTTACTTTGACCTCTCTTGATACCTGATTGAATGATTTTCTACCATCTTTGATTAATGATTCAATCAAGGCGATGTCGATCTCATCTAATTTTATTGGCACAATTTTCAGTATGTCTTTTCGTACCTATATCTTGTACTTTACAATTGTAAAGATGAGTTCGGTAAAACAAACTCTCACAGGTCTGAATTGAAACGAGTTCATCACCAATCATTAAAAAGAGAAGCAACCGGCTTTAGCCATGAAAAGGCGAATTGTGAAAAGGAAATCAAGTTTACTTCAGTGCATTTCGAATATTTTTTAATATGTCTAATGAGGTCTCAGGTCCCCATGTTATCAAGAGCATGTATTTGTTTCCTATAGGCATTGTCAATCTGCAGAGATTGTCATATACCCCTAACACATATTGGTTTTTCCCTAACTTTGCACTCAACTTCTCGCGAACCTTCATTGAATTGACAGCATAAATTAGTGCCTCCTTGTGTTCCTCGTCATTAAGTAAGGGTTTAAGACCTTCTCGAATTTCTGTTCCAAGCACTTGTCCCTCCATATCACAGACTGTCGCATATCGTATACGATCATCTGACTTCATGACTGAGTTTAGCATCTCTTGGACACTCAATAAAACAGATATGATGGAGATGCATAAAAACTAGGTGTCCCTCAAAATAAAATTGGAAAGGTCTCTTTCCAGGTACAGATTGTAATTTTTCATAATGAAATTATTTGAAAAATTTGTCTAGTATTTCACAATTCTATAAAAGTGGGCCTAAAATAAGCCCAAGTTGGTAGGCGAATCCCCCGGGCCATAAATTTTATTTTTTTATGAGCTGAGATGAATTCACGCTGGAGATGTGCTGGATTAAAAAAGTTTCCAATTATTCTATTTACTTTCTGACCTGTCTTCCCATAGATTGAATTTAGAATAATCTTGATTGGCAACTGCATAGGATTCATAGATAATCATTATCTATTTTGACATCTTGAATGATCATTGACTGCCTAAATGTTTCAATGATTCAGTCGCAGGGTCATGTACAGGTCTTTAGTTAGGGTGGGGTTCCACTTTGTGGTATAGTAAGTAAAGTATGAATTGTTTCCATCAAATGTTGCTTTAGAATCTGTCATGACTGAAATGCTGTTTGCACTGTTTCCTCCTGTAAATTGTACTCCAATAACGTCGCCTGCCTGAATAGTATATGGTGGATTTTGTAACGATAATGATAATGTTTTATCCACATATGATTTTGTTAAGGTTGAAACATCAAGTGTGGCAATCACTTGTTTTATTTTTGCATCAGCACCGAATACACCTATGGTTGCAATTCCAGTTGGCAGACCAGTTTTGTGCATTTTAAAAGTTACAGAATTGAACGTTTTTCCCATCAAACTAGAACTTGGTGTTAATGCTTCTCCAAAGATTGTTCTTCCTATGTAAATTGGCTGACCACCAGATGCCACATTATCACTCATTATTATGGTGGATCCTGTTGAGCCTGTTGTTCCAGTAGCACCTGTAGTTCCAGTTGTTCCAGTAGCACCTGTAGTTCCAGTTGTTCCAGTTACACCTGTAGTTCCAGTTGTTCCAGTTACACCTGTAGTTCCAGTTGTTCCAGTAGCACCTGTAGTTCCAGTTGTTCCAGTAGCACCTGTAGTTCCAGTTGTTCCAGTAGCACCTGTAGTTCCAGTTGTTCCAGTTACACCTGTAGTTCCAGTTGTTCCAGTTACACCT
>JBGPGB010000203.1:0-3973 GCA_041483595.1 Nitrosotalea sp. | reverse complement strand
ATAATACCTACTACAAAATAAATTAACGCACCAAGTATTCCAACAAAATCTGAAATAAATCCTACAACAATTATTGGTACACTAAACCCTAGGTAGCAAAATAAATAATATCCTGATATCACTCTTGCATTTTTTGACCCCGCCGCTTTTGCAAATAGAGCCATTCCTCCAAGATATGTAAAGCCATAACATGCCAAGCCTGCAAGAGATGCACCAACTAATATAGCAACAATATTTCCCAACCAAGATCCCAATAATAATAAAAGACATCCTGTTGGTATCAGTACAAAGCCAATTTTAATTGAGAGTAACGGATCCATCTTTCGTGCAATGGGCTGAGAAAGAGCACCTAATCCCATTACAAGGAACATTGCCAACCCCGACCAATTACCAAGATTATGTTGTACCAACTGTCCAGGCAAAATAGATATGGTTAACCCACTTACTGACCAAGCTGTTGTGATTGTCAGTCCGATCAGCACTGAACCTGTAGGGATATGAGCCAGTCTCAAAATACTGCCATGAATTTTTTTTTGTTCTGGAATACCCACAAATAATACAGTACAACAGACAGTAAGTAAAAGAACAATCCAATAACTTGATGGGACCAATGTCTGACTATTCAGAAGAGTACCACTGGTAAACAATGCCCCTGTGCCAAACCCAACGGAGGTAAATATTGTAACATATGCAGCTGCTCTGGTAGGATTTCCCATTAACTCGGTAAGATATGCCGATGCTGCCCCTACACATAAACCAAAGCTGATTCCTTGCAACATACGAGTGATAAACAAAGTTTGAATTTTTGGAAGTACGACCATCAAACTCGTGGCTAATATTGCTAAAATTAGGCCAAACAAAATGGAATTTTTCCTCCCAATACGGTCGGATATGCCACCAAATAAGACCAAGATGGGTACAAGACCTATAACATAAGAAGCAAAGACTAGTGTAGTTAATCCATATCCATACCCTGACAATTCTGCATATTTCAAATAAAGTGGAGCCTGGAGATTTACTGCAGAAGTAATCAGGAATAATGAAGAAACAACGAGGATTGTTTGGAATCTTGGTTTACAATACATTGCCGAGAAGATACGAAATATCATGGTCAACACATGATTAAATTCAAGATATATTAAATTCTGTAATCTGGATTTATTATTTCAGGTATGACCTAGATTTTGAGGGCAGAGATTGCGACAAGCGGATCCTCAGCAATTTCCTAAAGCGTTTGAGTTGAATGATGATGTTATGAAGGCATTTTAGTGGATTAAATTTTTAATTTAAACATCAAATCGCCATCCGAAAAAGTTTACTCCTTCCCATGCGGTAAGACCATTGTAATCCTTTGCGGTGGATTCTATTACATAATGATTATGATCAGTGTTGACCTCTACTATAATATGATTAATGTTTTTGGGGTTAGTAGGATTATCTAAATCGAGATAAACTAGTTTGACTTTCCAGTTCTTCGTATGTTCAGATGATCTTATCATTGAAGCTAGAAGAATAGATGTATCTTTACAATCACCCACTCCTCTGCTGAATGTTTCTAGTGGCCAAAGATTACTTTCTGTTATATCCTCTGAATACGTCGTCATTCTTGAAACGATGTACCAAACTTCAAAAAGAAATTGATCATCGCTTCCTGCATTATTGTAAACTTGGTCTATTACGTTTTTAAAATCTGGTTCTACAAATTGTCTATAATCACGCATTGTTTCCATCGTGCCATTCGGTAATTGTAGCTCTAAATACTGTTCAGGTAGAGGTTTTTTTATGGTGTAGTCATATCCTGTATTGGACATGCTCCAAGAATAACTATTATCTTTGGAATCTTTAAAATTCCAGTTTATCGTACTGTTAGAAATGTTAGTTGTAGGCTTTGGTTCAATTTTTGCCTCTTCTGAAATTTTTTTAAAAGAAATGTCAAACATATTTTTTTCAACGAGATATTTCACGCCTGAAATATAATTAGAATCTGAATTTTCAACATTAGATTTCCAATTTACATAATTCATCAGCCATTGAGGAAGATCTAATTTTTCATTAGGCAAAGACTGAATTACAATAAGAATAGTTACTACAGACGCAACCACAGCAAGTGCGATAGTTTGCGTGTTCTTCATTTTCAAGTGTAATCACATACTCGAGCTCTTATAACATTATGAAAGATCCAACAAATCATACTGTATTCTATAACGAGAATGTCGGACTTTTTGTGCGTAGAAACGGGAGATACTATTTTTACTCGCTGTCGATATACTCGTTTGGAGTATTAAGACAATTCCTAGGTTGGGTTAAATAATCAAAAATTCAAAATTATATCGTGTTTGATAATGTATTTTCCAAAGTGATCAAGGCCTCCGAATTTCCCTCAGATTTTGATTGGGTCAATACAAAAGAACCTCTTTCGCTTGAAAAACTCAGAGGTCATGTCATAGTTTTAGACTTTTGGACTTATTGTTGTATAAATTGCATGCATACATTACCAGTACTTGCCGAGCTTGAAAAAAAATATGAAGATAGGCCAGTTGTCTTCATAGGGGTACATTCTGCAAAATTCTTCAATGAAAATGACAAGAAAAATATTGAACAAGCAGTCGTGAGGTATGAGATAGCACATCCTGTACTAGTAGACAAAGAGATGACTGTATGGAACAAGTTCGGAGTTACGGGATGGCCTACAATAGTCATAATCGACCCTAATGGAACACTAGTGTATCGACAATCAGGAGAAGGTCAAAAAGAGATCGTAGAAGACACAATCGATGTGCTCTTGGAAAAACATGAAAAATCCCATACGTTGACTAGGGGACCAATCAAGATTGTAGGAACCCTACAAAAAAGTAACACAGTTCTATCTTTCCCTGGTAAGATATCAATCTCCAAAGGAAGAATTGCAATATCAGACTCTAATCATAACAGAATCATTGTTACTGATCTTTCTGGCAAAATTGAGCATATTATTGGAAGTGGCAAAGTAGGATTAGCAGATGGTAGATTTTCAGAGGCTACATTTTTTAGGCCTCAGGGAGTAGCATGGAAAGATGATCTAATCTTTGTTGCAGATACAGAAAATCACCTGATAAGAATTATAGATTTGCAAAAAAATCAAGTGAGCACACTAGTTGGGACTGGAAAGCAGGGTCCATGGATTTCATCAGGCGGAAAAGGTAAAGAGACTGCAATTTCTTCTCCTTGGGATGTGGCAATCAATGATAATCTAGTTTTCATTGCCATGGCAGGAAATCACCAAATATGGACCTATGATATCAATACCAATTTGGTAAAACCCTTTGCAGGAAATGGACATGAAAATATCATAGATGGTAATAGAATGCAGGCACATCTTGCCCAGACAAGCGGAATTTTCATTCATGATAACATAGTATACTTTGCAGACAGTGAAACATCATCAATTAGAGAAGTAGATCTGAAGACAGATTATGTTAGAACCATTGTGGGACACGGACTATTCGTATTTGGACACAAGGATGGTCAACTCGATGATGCATTATTCCAACATCCCATGGGTTTGTGTGCCACCTCAAACAAGGTATTTGTTGCAGACACCTACAACTCTGCTTTAAGGGTAATTGATTTGGATAATGAGAAAGTTTCAACAATAATTGGAAAACATGGAATGGATGGAATCTGTAAATTAAATGATCCAAACTGTGATACTCTTGGTCTCTATGAGCCAAGCGATGTGGAATTGTATGAAGATAAATTATACATTTCTGATACAAATAATCATCTCATTCGAGTATACGATCTTAAAACAAATGTACTAAAAACACTCGATATACAAGCCTGATAATTTATTCAAAAAAGTTTTCTGTAACTATATTATTCTTTAGTGCAAATTCCTTAAGCTGAGGAAACAGCACTTTCCCTTTATGATATTTATCCCAAATGAAATCAAGGACCTCAGTACTTGAGAGATGTTCTTTGTCAATTGTTGGCT
>JBGPGB010000202.1:0-4002 GCA_041483595.1 Nitrosotalea sp. | reverse complement strand
CATTAGAATTTCTCTCATCAATTTCTGATGATTTTCAAATTGCCCTATATGATATTCTTGGGAGTCAAGCTCACACAATAATGCTTTTAGACAATAAAATTATCATAAAATCTGAAGCAGCAAAGATTCTTTCTGCACTTGAGAAACTAAAATATGAAAAATTCTCTGAAAAGTCAGAGGCGGAAGATATTCATGAACTAATTGAATTTCTAGTGATAAAAAAGGCAGGAAAAGAAGCTGGTGGCAAGATGCATACTGCACGCTCCAGAAATGACCAAGTGACACTTGACATACGTATGAAAATACGTGATGACATCAATATTGTATGTTTTTGCCTGACTGAAGTCATTTCCACATTGATACAACTTTCTGAAAAATACCAAACAACAATAATGCCACTTTATACTCATCTCCAGCAAGCTCAAGTTGGACTATTTTCACACTTTCTTCTTTCATATGCAGACGCACTTTTCAGGGATCTCGACAGGTTCTATGCTACCTATGGTAGAGTTAATGAATCTCCATTGGGTGCAGGTCCAGTTGGAGGAACAAGTATCCAAATCGATAGGCAATCTACTGCAAAAATGCTCGGATTCAAAGGACTTGTGGAGAACTCGATTGATGCGACTTCATCACGAGACTTTGTTGCAGAATATGTAGGAAACTCTTCCATTTTGATGACGAACCTGAGTAGAATGGCAGAAGATTTTATTATCTGGTCTACTTCGGAATTCTCTTTTCTTGAATTGTCAGACAAGTTTACCTCTACTTCAAGTGTTATGCCTCAAAAGAAAAATCCTGATATTCTTGAGCTAATTCGCGGTAAAACTTCTCAAATCATTGGATATCAAATGGCCGTATTATCAAACCTAAAGGGACTTCCTTCTGGATACAATCGAGACCTTCAGCAAATCAAAGTCTCCATTTGGCCCACTTCCAAAATAATAATATCATCATTACTTGTAGTTAATTCTCTCCTCAAAACCATGAATGTAAATGAGAAAAAAATGCGACAAGCAATTGACGGGGGATTTTCCATTTCTCTTGATATCGCAGAACATTTAGTACGAAATGGAATCCCATTTAGAATTGCACACAAAATAGTTGGACATCTAGTGCAAATAGCAGTAAAATCAAAAAAATCTCTAATACAACTAACTGTTTCCGAAATAGAAAAAGCAATTCCATCTAATGAAATTGATTTAAAGGAACTCTACAAAATTATCCAATCAATAACTCCTGAATCATCATTAGAGACTAGGAGATCCCAAGGCTCTTCTTGTAAACAAGAGCAACTAAGAATGATTTCAGAAATGAAAAGGAAAATCCATTCATACTCAATAGGGACTAGTAAGAGGAAAAACGATGTTAGGGCTGCAATTGAAAATCTAGAAAGTAGATGCAAAATCTTGATAAAAAACAAAGCCTAAAATATATCAATAACACAGGAAAATTACAAATTTTTACAACTAAACAATAAAAATTTGGATTTAATATAGAAAATTTGACTTTTATATCGATTTTACTTCACATATCCTCAAATAAGAAATTTTCGTGATTTACTTCTCAATATGTACCAATTCGTACAACCGCAAATAAACAACTCTACCTATACTGCAGGTCAGACATGGGGTGCACTCAAAAAAGCATGGCGTGGATATAAGATTGCAAAGGCACAAAGTGACAACACCAGAATGAGTGAATATGCAAAGAAAATTAGAACACTTCAGCATGATCTTGGAATCAAACAAGCAGAGTTTCCAGAACTGAACTTAAGTTAGTTAGATTTCTATATTTTTGAATTTGAACGGCAAGAAGGCTATTTTGTAATCGATCTGATATATTTCAGATCTTGTTTAATTTACTGATTTTAAGCGGGTTCGCGGGGATTCGGACCCCGGACAGCCGGATTAAAAGTCCGGTACTCTACCTGGCTGAGCTACGAACCCATAGCGAAAGGTCATAGTTGTGTATAATTTAGTCTTTTACAAAATTTTTTGAAGAAAAGAAAGCTTTAAACTCAGATTTTCTTCCACAATATTTTAACGCCCTTGTAGTATAGAGGGGATGCGGTTAATTCCAATCCTCGTAAAGCCCGGTCTAGAATGGGGCCCTGTCACGGCCTCGACGCGTGTTCAAATCCCGCCAAGGGCGCCATAAATTTTTCTGAGATTAAATGAATCTGAAATTGAATCTCAAACCTTGGGTGATAATCCAAGTTTTTTCATTACATCAACAAGTGTTTCCTTGTTTGCAGCAGCTATGAATGAGATCCTCTTATCATAGCTTAATTTTGAGTCAAGTGGCATACCATTTTCATCAACTACATATCCACCAGCTTCTAAAGCTATGAGATATCCGGCAGCAACATCTGTTATCCTTAATTTCTTTCTCAGATCTACAAATACATCGACTAATCCACGAGCAAATATTGCAAGCTCCAAGGCAACTGCCCCAAAATGTCTCACATGATTTGATGCTGAAAGAATTGGCGCCAATTGAGGTAGAGCATCTGGCGAAATTCCTGAAATATCAACACCTACAACAAAGTAAATTGGTTTGTCTTTGTGAACGTGAATTTTTTTTCCATTCATATATGCCCCATTACCTTTAGACGCAGAATACAAATCCCCATTATGTAAATCTATAATTACTCCATCCGTGACAGAACTCAGATTATCTTCAGGTGCAAATGCAAGAGAACAACAGAAGAAAGGTAATCCCCTAACTGCATTAGTGGAGCCATCAATGGCATCCATTATTACAAATCCTCTAGGATTTGGGGATAACTCCACCATGCCGCACTCTTCTCCAAAAACAGTACACTCAAAATTTATCTCTCTCAGATAATCAAGAACTGTCTTTTCTGCTACAATGTCAATTCGTCGTGATATGTCTCCGCCTGCTCCCATTCCATGATCTGCGCCAGATTCCTTTGTTCCTGCAAGATCCTTTACATTGTTGTGTACTCTCTTTGCAGCCTCTTCTAAAATTTCGATTACCTTCACAAGTTTTCTTTTCCAAGTCCTAATTTATTTTAAGTAATAAAAAAGTAGGCTTAATGCATAAATAGCAAAAAAGTTGTGCCATTGTGTGAGCAGTAAAGACGATTCTATTTTTAGCAAGGAGGCTCTCCTGTCCACCAAACCAGGTAAGGACATAGTCAAGCAGGCATTGTTCAAAAGCAAAGGATATAGATTATTTGACAAGTACAAAAAGGAAGCAGAGGATGAATTTCCAAAATTTACCAAAAGATTTACTGAAGATCTATTAAATGAGATCAAATCTGATCCCCACCCATTTGAAACCCAAGAAAAATTTGCCAAAGAAGTAGGCTCTGCAGAAATAATCCTACAGAAATCACAAATAGACGAGGTTAAAAAGAGACTAGAAAATTATGAGACTCTTCTAGATAGAGTCTCAAGAATACTCAATTCTAATTTTGTTAAAATGACATTTCCAGTTTTTAGTGCGTTATACGATGCTTCGGCTCAATATTTTGGAGACGTAAACGATAGTAAGAAAAAGACAGATATCATTGATGGCCATATCATCGCAATTGATCTAAGCGAACCAATGGATAGGATAATGGACAAAGATGAAGATGTGGAATTTCTAGATGACTATAAGCTGATGAATCCGTACATCTTGAAGCTTGCAAGAGACAAGATTTCTGTTGGTGGCAAAGAAGTTTTAGAAGAATTTGAGAGGGGATTCAAGGATGCACGAATCGGGCAATACATTGATTTTAAATTAAAAATGAATCCTAAGAGCATATCCGAAGAAGAGATGATTCAATGCTATAAAAAATATAGAGCCGTGATGGGAACTGCGGGAAAAAATATGACTCTTGCAAGATTCCCACTTGGAGAAATATTCTATCTTGGAATGGCAAAAGCTGCAGAATCGGTTGGATGTGGAAATGAAATTGAAGATTCTATCAAGAACAAATTTGTTAAAGTTCCTTCTTGGCCTCTGTATTACACATTTCTCACAGGTGAT
>JBGPGB010000201.1:0-4012 GCA_041483595.1 Nitrosotalea sp. | reverse complement strand
TCGATGATCATCAAAAGAAACTGGCTGACCGTTTTTGATTGTACCTAGAATATCTTGTAATCTTCCGACATCTCCTCTCTCGGATTTTATTAGTTCTTCAATTGCATGAACTAAGTCTTCTGACATTCCTTGAAAGCACTTTATTCTTAATTTAAAGCAAGTGGATGTAAAAATACAATTAATTTCATCATGTGTATCAAAAATCATTTGAAATATAATCTATTTCTAACAATCATCTACTAATACGTAACAATGGTGAATGCATGAAATTTGGAGAGAAAATCTATTGGACCTTTATTGAGATTTTCATAGTGGAGATAGTAGTGGCAGCATTAGCACTTGTGGCAATTCGAGAAGAGATCTCTATTGAGAAAAGGTCAGAAAACCGTGAACTACGGCCAATCCCTATTTACTGGGAAAACTAAGTAAAACAATATGGCAATACTCAAATCGATTGGGAGGATCCTTGTACTAATTGTGAGTGGAATAGCCATAGTTGTAGTTGGGGGGTTTATGATGGGTGCAGTGGCAAAACTGTATCTGCCTGGCCAAAAAAAGGACAAACAGGAACCACCGCAGAAATTTTATGAACACAAAAAAACAGATTAATATAAAACCAAGAAATTTTTGAATGATAGCAATGACACAAACCAACTCATCTGATTCCCAAATTTCCAAGTTACAATCAATCAAGTATTTTATTCCGGCAAGATCTATTGTAGAGGCAAATACTATCTTGCCAAAAGTAGAAGAGATCGTTGAAAAGTATTCCAAGGCCTTACTTCCATGGAAAAAGGAAAGCGATACAATTCAACATGCTTCAGATTTACTTTGGGATCTGGCAAGGGTTGAGGCAATGAACCAAGATCTCAAGAATACTTGGGATTCTGCATGGAACTATGCATGGAAGGAGGCAAGCCAGTCTGCTCGTAATAATTATGGGTGGTATGGCAGTGAGTTTCTTACAGGTGAGACTGTAAGAGATGTAGCAAGAGATGCTGCCAAATATGCTGCAAGATATGCAGCGTTTGAATCAGTCAAAGAAAAACTTGGAGGAACAAATCCGTTTGAATATGTGATAGAATTATACTTAATCGGTCTTGGACCAAAATATTTTAGAAAAATAGACGAGCAGGAAAAATTTGTAGTAGACTTTCCTCTACACGTTGATGGAAAAAATGTAATTGGCTGTTACTTGTACGGTGACAAGGAGATCTCATTTACACATCAATGGATTGAATATTGTACAAATCTAAAGCCCATGAATAATCCTGAATCTAAAAGATCTTTTGTATAAAAGATTCACATCTTTTAAGTACCATGATTATTTTATAAAAGAAATATGTGCGAAATGATTGACGATGCAGGAATTGAACATCTCCGAATGGCATTAGCTAGAGCAAGAAAAGAGATGCGAGAGCCCAAAAAGGAAGAACATCTGGTTGCAATTGCCTAATAATTCCACTCGTTAGAAATACCGTTCCAAAGTGAACGATAAGGTTTTGCATCTTTTGAGATCTCTTCCTTTATCCTATGTTCTATTGAAAAGTACATGTTTTCAAGTGCGTCAACACCGCCATCTGCAAATAACTCAAGGCCTATCTCCTTGATTCTTTTTTCCTTGGTTGGATAATCTGAACTATCGGAATTTTGAATGCAGTATGTGATTAGATCATACAATTCCTCTTCAAGATATGCGTCCATTTCAATCTAGGAATTACATTTACGGTATAAAAGTTCTCAATCGTGTTTTGTTCTATATTAAGAATTTAAGCCCCAAATTTTGGTTCCCTGTCAAACCACAAGTATTTTTGTTGCCCCTGTAGCAAAAATTCCAAAGGTATAACAAGACATACCTTCCAAGTATAGTCATAGCCCAAAATTCTGTTCAGTTAAAAATATTGGAAGCATATACTCGTGATGTAGGCCGGGGTGTAACACGTATTGATTATGAGTCAATGGACTCCCTTGGAGCCTCAACTGGTGACATTTTAGAAATCACCGGAAAGCGAAGATCTGTTGCAAGGTGCCTTCCTCTATATCCATCTGATGAAGGAAAAGGCATTATCAGAGTAGACGGCCTTGGCAGAAACAACACTGGTGTTGGAATTGGAGATACTGTAACTGTAAAAAAGATAAAAACTATTCCTGCAGAAAAAGTCATTGTTGCACCACTTGATTCCATCCCGCCAATTGATGAAAGATATCTTACTGATTCTCTAGAAAACATTCCACTTGTAAAAGGTGATAATATCATGGTTACATATTTTGGTGGCAGACTAACATTTCAGGTAATTGGTATAACACCTTCTGCAGACGCAGTACTAGTAACTCCAAAGACCGAATTTCATATTGCTGAAAAAGGTGAAAGCTTGCGTGGTGTACCACAAGTATCATACGAAGACATTGGGGGAATGTCTGATGAAATAAGAAAAGTAAGAGAAATGATTGAATTACCGATGCGACACCCAGAGATATTTGAAAAACTAGGTGTTGAAGCTCCAAAGGGTGTCTTACTGTATGGTGTACCGGGAACTGGCAAGACACTTTTGGCAAAAGCAGTTGCAAATGAGACTAATGCACACTTCATCAGTATATCGGGTCCTGAGATAATGAGCAAGTTTTACGGAGAAAGTGAGGCAAGACTCCGTGAGATATTCAAGGAGGCAAAAGAAAAAGCACCTTCTATAGTTTTCATAGATGAGATTGATTCGATTGCACCAAAACGAGAGGAGGTATCAGGGGAAGTAGAGAGAAGAGTTGTTTCACAGATGTTATCATTAATGGACGGTCTTGAAGGAAGAGGTAAAGTGATTGTCATTGCTGCAACAAACAGACCCAATGCACTAGACCCGGCTCTTAGAAGACCTGGAAGATTTGATAGAGAAATTGAGATAAAAGTACCTGACAAAAAAGGAAGACTAGAAATTTTATTAATTCACACAAGAAACATGCCACTAACCGAAGATGTAAATTTGGAAAAAATATCCGGGTCAAGTCATGGATATGTAGGAGCAGATCTAGAATATCTCTGCAAAGAAGCTGCAATGAAATGTCTTAGAAGATTATTACCCGAAATTAATTTATCCGATGAAAAGATTCCTCCAGAGACATTGGATAAACTAATTGTGAATGCAGAAGACTATCAACTTGCATTCAGGGATGTAACTCCTGCAGGAATGCGTGAGGTCTATATTGAAACCCCTGATATCAAATGGGACGAAATTGGTGGACTAGAAAATGTAAAGCGTGAACTCCAAGAGGCAGTTGAATGGCCAATGAAATATCCTAATCTTTACTCTCAGCTTGGCTATAGAATGCCACGCGGAATATTATTACATGGACCAAGCGGAACTGGCAAGACACTGTTGGCAAAAGCAGTTGCAACAGAGAGCGAAGCAAACTTCATCTCAGTAAAAGGTCCTGAATTATTATCAAAGTGGATAGGTGAATCAGAGCGTGGAATTAGAGAAATATTCAGAAGAGCAAGACAGTCCTCACCATGTATCATATTTTTTGATGAAGTTGATTCTATTGCACCAATTAGAGGAATGGGTGAAAGTGCCACTACAGAAAAAGTTGTTAGCCAGTTACTAACCGAGATGGATGGAATTACTTCTTTGAATGGTGTAGTAGTAATAGCTGCAACAAACAGGGCCGATATGATTGACCCGGCACTAATCAGACCTGGTAGATTTGACAAAATTATTGTAGTTCCAATTCCAGACAAGGAAGGAAGACTCAAGATATTAGAGATTAGCTCACGTGATATTCCAATTGAAAAAGAGATGGGGACTCCAACTGGACTAAACCCCGATTATGTTGATTTGGCAAAGATCGCTGAGATGACTGATGGTATGAGCGGAGCCGATGTTGCTGCAATTGCAAACACTGCCGCATCTATTGTATTACATAACTTTGTTGAAAAATATCCTGATCCAAAAGAGGCAGAAAAACAAGTTGAAATGGCTAAAGTAAGGATGAAAGACTTTGAGGAAGCAGTAAAGAAAGT
>JBGPGB010000200.1:0-4015 GCA_041483595.1 Nitrosotalea sp. | reverse complement strand
TGTCCCAAGGACAGTACACTGTCATAGATGTTATGGGATTTTCCCAGTACTCTAATGCATTAATTAAAAATGATCAGAACCTTAGCAATTTTTATTATGAAAGATTTAGGCCAGAGATGAAGGTAGCAGTAGATGCTTGGCTCCAAACAGATCCTTTGAAAAATCCAAATGCTCCACCATCTCCGTTTTCCATGCCAGAATATAACAAAACACACACTTTACTGGCTCAACAATTTGAAGCAAAGACAAACATGGAATTACAGCAGGCGCAGCAAGCCAATGAAAATTCAAGCAATTATGTATTTTTGTCAGTACTTTATTCAAGTGCGTTATTTATTGACGGTGTAATTGGTAGAACATCTAATAAGAAACTTGGCCAGATTCTTCTTTGCATAACAATGACCATAACCATAATTGCAACTGTGATTCTTATCCAAATCCCTACCGCAACGAAATTTTTTGGATCCTAGTTTTTCTTATTTGAGAAAATCAGTGGAAAAAGGATCAAGATATCACATATGAAATTATTTTTAATCAATGAATATCTAATAACTAGATTGATTTTCATATTATTTTAATAAAGATCTTTATAGCTTGTAGGTAATTTGATTCAAAGACCACAATGAAGTTGAAAAATCTAAGAGAGATTGTAAAAAAGAAGTTGGAAAATGATGCTGCTCATGATTTTGAGCATGTTATGAGAGTACTCAAGAATGCAACAATGATTGCAAGAAAAGAAAAAGCAGACATAGGAATGATTACTGCTGCAGTATTATTACACGACATAGTCTCTTATCCAAAATCTGATCCTAGATCAAAAAATTCATCATTAGAGAGTGCAGAAGAATCAAAAAATATTTTAAAAAAAAATAATTTTAGTCAGACTGAAATTGAAGTCATCGCGGATGCTATAAGAGATCACAGTTTTTCAAGAGGAGTTGTTCCTAAAACACTTGAAGGTAAAATACTCCAAGATGCTGATAGGTTAGATGCATTAGGAGCAATAGGCATAGCAAGGATATTTGCAATAAGTGGTGCAGAGAATAGGCCGTTTTATAATAACATTGATCCATTTTGTAAAAAACGTTCTCCGAATGACAAGAGTTGGACTTTGGATCATTTCTACAAAAAACTTTTGCTTTTAGAAAAAACAATGAATACCAATACTGGGAAAATTGAGGCAAGAAAAAGAATCAAGATAATGAAAAAATTTCTAAATGAATTAAAAAAAGAGATCTAGCCATAGTCTACATATCTTTTGTATCTCGTTTCAATCTCAGAATTATTGCCAGTTAGAATTCTTCGAATTTCGTCTTCATGTTTGTCTTTGATGTATCTAATCATCTCTTTGAAATTTTCTTCATCAGGAAATGCATTTGTAAGCGGTTCTAGCATCTTGAAATATTCTACTACTTTACCTCTAAATTCTTCTTTTGTAGGTCTCGTTCTTTTATTCATTCTAAACCAAATTGATGCCCAACTTGCACCAACCACATGGGGTAATAGATCGTATGCACGTGTTATCTCAAAGGTCTGGTCTTCTCTCATCTCTCGTTGAGTGTTTTTGCCGCACCCTTTGAGAAATATGTTACTATCATGTCTGCCCCTGCACGTTTGATTGCAGTAAGAATTTCCAAAGTAACCTCCGTTTCATCAATATACCCTGCCATTGCAGCAGCCTTGACCATAGCATATTCTCCTGAAACACTATACGCTGCGATTGGTACGTTGAATTTTTCTCTTGTCATTGAAATCAGATCAAGATACGCAAGCGCAGGTTTTATCATAACAATATCAGCTCCCTCTTGTATGTCCGTCTCAACTTCTCGCATGGCTTCTTTTGGATTAGTATACGGTAATTGGTAGGTCTTTCTGTCACCAAATTGTGGTGCAGAGTGGGCCATGTCTTTGAAAGGAGAATATAACGATGATCGATGTTTTGCAGAGTGGGACATTATTGCCACGTCATGAAATCCTGCATCATCAAGACCCTTTCTTATTGCTTTTACTTGTCCATCCATCATGGCAGATGGTGATACAACATCCACTCCAGCTTGAGCTTGACTCACTGCAATTTTTGCTAAAGTTTCAAGACTAGAATCATTATCTATCTTGTCTCCTTTTACTAGCCCACAGTGGCCAGAACTTGTGTACTGACAAAGACAGACATCAGACATAATTGCAATATCGTTTCCAAGATTCTTTCTGATTTCAGAAATTGTTTTTTGCACAATCCCATTTGGAGTAAAAGCTGATGTACCATGATCATCCTTGTGAGTAGGTATTCCAAATACCATCACTGCTGGAATTTTTAATTCTGCAATTGAATTTACTTCGTTGACTACTTCACCAAGCGGGAGCCTCTCCATACCAGGCATTGAAACTCCTTGTATTCTAGATTTTAGATCCTCTTGAACAAAGATTGGACAAATAAGATCTTTTGGAGAGAGTCGTACCTCTTCTAATAGTTCCCTAATTTTTCCAGTTTTTCTTAGACGTCTGAGTCTTAAATTAGGAAAAGACATTATACAAAATACTCTTTTTAAGCAATATAATTTGTTACTCTCTTGTCTTATAATCAAAGAGTCTTGTAACCATTTTGAGAATTTCAGAATCTCCTTGTTCTGAGGCCTTTCTAAGATTATTCATAGGAATTGACATGATATCTTCAACTATTGCTTGAGTAAGTTGGTCAATAATTCGTATTTTTTGTTCATCTTTTTCCCCCAACATCTGAAGAGCCTTCTTTAGTTCCTTTACTCGTGCTTGGTCTATTTCCTTAAAGACATTAGTAACTATTGGCTCTACATCAAGTCTCCTCATTGCTGCTTCTACTAAAGGAAGTTCTTCATTAATTATATGCTCTGCTGAAGATACAACTCCCAACCTACTTTTCATATTCTTGTCGACCATCTCTGCAATTTGGTCCATGTTCATTACCTTTATTTTTTCTATAGTAGCCACTTTATCGTCCACAGTTCTAGGATTAGAAAGATCCATTATGAGCATCCCATTCTTGCGAGATTCCATGGCTTCCTTTACTCTGTCATATGTCACAAGGAAATATGGTGCACTGGTAGCTACAAACAAAACATCAACTAATTTGAAATTAGTAATAGATTCATCAAACGGCATTGGTTTTCCGCCTGCAGTTTCAGCAAAAGCCTTTGAGCGTTCAAATGTTCTACTAGTAACATGAAAATCGATTCCTCGTTTTTTCAAGGATTTTGCAACCAAACTTGCCGCTTCTCCTGTTCCAATTAACAAAATATGCTTTGATGCCAGATCGTCAATGTTCTCTTCTGCAAGATTTACTGCCATAGAACCTATAGAGATGCTACCCTTGCTAATTCCAGTTGCCTGACGTACGCGAGTTCCAATTCTAATTGCCTTGTCAAACAATGTGTTGAGATTATCGCCAGATGCTTTCAGGCCCCGTGCAGTGCTGATTGAATCTTTTATCTGTCCAAGTATCTGCTCTTCTCCAATTACAAGAGAATCAAGTCCTGATGTAAGCTTGAGTAAATGTGCATATGCATCAGTTCCTTGGCTTATCTCAAGATTATCTCTAAATGCATTTTCCTCAAGTCCTGCAACAGATGCCCATGTCTTTTTTATTTTTTCGAGATCTGCAGTACTAGTGCAACCAAAGAGTTCAACCCTATTGCATGTTTGTAATATGACACATTCTTGTAATCCTGAATGTTGTAGAAATGATGTATATGCAGAATCTAGATCGGGAAAGGTAAACCTTTCAAGCATGTGAATAGGCGACTTTCTAAAAGTAACTCTAGCGTTGATTACATCACTTGTCAGATTAGATCACCTATCATTTCCATAACCCGCTTCTGTGCCTTTTTTAGATTTCCGTCTTGTATTAATTGTTTAACATGATTGTCATTCATAACACCATAAAGAAACTTTCTTCTTTCTGGAAAAGTGGCGATCTTGGTTTTGGCAGCCTTTCTAGCAAAATCTTGTAGTTTTATATGGTAAATATCCTCCATTGTAATTA
>JBGPGB010000199.1:0-4022 GCA_041483595.1 Nitrosotalea sp. | reverse complement strand
ATAGAAACACGAAGATCTAACGGAGTTGTTTTTGGATTAAGTGGTGGAATAGATTCTGCAGTAATTGCCACATTATGTGCCAAATTCATAAAAGAAAAATCACTTGCACTCATAATGCCAAATTCAAAGATCACACCAAAGAGCGAAACAGAAGATGCAATAAAGATAGTAGACAGTCATTCAATAGAGTACAAACTAATCGACATTGGATTTATCCATAAAGAATATTCCAAATACTTGGAACCAAATCCATTGGCGTTGGGAAATCTTGGAGCAAGAATAAGAACCAATATGTTATACTACTATGCAAATGCAAGAAATTTTCTTGTACTTGGTTCTTCTGATAGGAGTGAGTTTTTGATCGGATATTTTACCAAATTTGGAGATGGTGCTTCTGACTTATTGCCGATTGTCTCATTATACAAAACCCAGATAAGAGAACTTGCAAAAGATCTCGGAATCTCACCGGATATCATTGGCAAACCAAGTGGTCCCCACTTATGGGAAGGTCATACGGCTGAAACAGAATTGGGTTTACCTTATGAAGAAATAGATTCCATACTTCACTGTATAATTGACAGGAATCTCCGAGTTGAAGAAACCTCAAAGGTAACAGAGATACCAATTTCAGATGTAGACAAGATTTACAGAATGTACAAAAAAAGTGAACATAAAAGATCTATGGCCAAGCCATGTATTCTATAAGGAAAAGAGAACATTGAGAATACTTGATACTTTATCTGTAACAGAAAAAAATGTAGACATATCGGACAAGGTAAGAATTTACCTGTGCGGTGTGACAGTATATGATGAGAGCCACATAGGTCATGCAAGAACAATAATAGTATTTGATACTCTTCGAAGATATTTAGAATCAAAGGGAATCAAAGTGAATTTTATTCAAAACTTTACGGATGTAGATGATAAAATAATCAACCGTGCCAAGAGAGAGAATATTCCTGCAGAGAAAATAACTACAAAATACATTACAGATTATTTTAATGATTTTGATAAGCTTAATGTAAAACGGGCAGATTCATACCCCAAGGCTACCGAGCACATTCCTGATATGATTAATCTCATCCAAGGATTAATCGATAAAGGATTTGCATATATTTCCAAAAATGGAGTATACTTTTCAGTTTTAAATTTCAAAGAATATGGAAAACTCTCCAAGAAAAAGACAGAAGATCTTATCTCAGGAGCAAGAGTAGAAATTGATGAAACAAAGAAAAACCCACTAGATTTTGCTTTGTGGAAGTTTGCTGATGACAACCCTGTTTGGGAGAGTCCGTGGGGCAAGGGAAGACCAGGCTGGCATATTGAATGCTCTGCAATGAGTTTAAGATATCTAGGAAGTAATTTTGAAATTCACGGTGGTGGAAGAGATTTGATATTCCCACATCATGAAAATGAGATAGCACAATCAGAGTCTTTTTCCGGAGTCAATTTTGCAAAGATCTGGATGCATGTTGGAATGGTGACAATTAATGCCGAAAAAATGTCAAAATCTTTGGGAAATACAAAATCGATTGATTTTGTTCTCAAAAGATGGGGTCCCAACATAATCAGATTATTTTGTTTATCAGGACATTATTCAAAACCCATTGATTATTCAGAAGATCAGCTAAAGGAGACCATAGTAAAATGGCGCCAAGTAGAAAATTGTTATTTTGAACTAATTTTAGCAGAGAATTCTTCCGAGATACAAGAAAGATTGAATGAAATCAAGGAAATTATCAAAGAGTCAAAAATTGAATTTGCTGAGGCATTAGATTCTGACTTTAACACACCAATGGCACTCTCTGCTTTTTTCAAACTGGTCAAGAGTGTTAATCAACTTGCATCATCTGAAAAACTTTCTAGATCAATATCAGATATCGTCCTGCCTGCATTTCGTGAAATGTTATCAATACTTGGCCTCAATGTAATACAAATTTCAGAAAATGAAAAAATTCAGATTTCAAATTTGATCGAGAAACGCAATACATTACGTAATCAGAAAAAATTTCAAGAAGCAGACATGATAAGAAAACAGATATTGGAAATGGGCATCATCCTGATTGATCACAAAAACAAAACGCTCTGGATGAAGCAGGAAAAAATAGGTATAGAAAATTAGGATTTCTTAGTTTTCGCGCTAACTAGCGAGACTACATCCCTATCTCTCAATTGATAATCTACTGGTAACCTTACTCCATATCGGACATCTTTAGCATAAAGCAGACCCTTTGTTAGATCAGTATGGATCTCTTTTGCCAAATCCGCTATAGTTGCTCCATCCTTTAGTAAAAGCAAGTCAGGAAGAATTCTACCCTTCTTGTCAGATAGATTTTCAGGATTTGCGACTGGGTAGATAGAATTCATCTTTAGTAACTTGAATACTGTGACATTGATTGCAAACTGTACTCCGGTTCTCATATATTCTCCTAAAATTCCTTGAGTGATAAAGTCAAGTGCATCAAGTTGTTTTTTGTTCAGTTTGTCTTTTTGAAGAATCTCAAATTGTTCTGATCCTGGAACATATTTGATGAGACCCTTCTGTTCTGCTTTTCTCAGCGAAAGTTCACTATCAGTACTAGCAGGAATTATTATAGTATCAACATATTTTTCTCTTAACCTATCAAAGTTTTTTTCAGCACCGGGAACATCAATCTTGTTTGCAACTATCAAAGTCGGTTTTGATATTTTTCTTAAATATGCAGCAAATTTTTTGCTGTCATGAATGTCAAAATTTTCAAAGTGTTTGTCTTCTAAATTAGTTATTCTCAGTGCCTCTTTAACATGGCTTTCTTTAACACCTATTCCTCTGAAAATGTCGGTTATGGCAATAATAGGTTCTGTCTCCGATTGGATTAGTTTGGATATTTTATCCCGATTTCCTTCCAAGAGTTTTAGATACCACATGATGAGCTCCTCCTCAATATCAGAGACATCAGCTATTGGATCACCATTTGCTACTTCGGCAATTCTCCCTGCTGCGTCAATACTTCCAGAAACATCCACTATATGCAAGATTGCATCAGACTGTGTAGCTATTGAAAGAAACTGGTTTCCCAATCCCTTTCCTGCCCAGGCATCCTTTATCAAACCAGGAAGATCAATTAGTTCAATCGGGATGAATCTCCAACCATCAGTACACTTTGAATTCCGTGGATTATCTTTGACGTTGAATTCAGTATGAACACATGGAGTAATTGCATTTCCTAATGCTTTTTCTGGCTTCTTGGTGGTAAATGGGTAAGTTGAGACTTCTCCTCCTGCTAATGTTGCTGCGTTAAAAAATGTAGTTTTACCGGTGTTTGTCTTACCTAAAAGGCCAATCTTTATTGGCATGTTTTCATTGGATGGTTCCTTACTATTTATTTCTGCCGTAGATTATTCATCATGACTGTGTGAGACAACATTAGCAGATGAATTCTTAATCGTATCGGCGTACCACAAAATTTCCTTTATTTCATCTTCTGTAAGTTTATCATTCCATTTTTCCAGTACAATTTTTAGGATCTGTGTGCTATTGTATAGAAGACTCCAGTAAGGATGATGCTCAGCTGTTGTAAGAGCAAGTTCTTCGATTTCTTCAAGACCTGTTGTTGCCAGAGCCACTCCATCAGATCTTTCGCCATATATTCTAACAATGTTAGAATTCGGATCAGAGCGTAAATTTACTAGAACATTTTTCTTTTCAAATGATTGTACTAGATCCAAAAGAGATTCATGAAAAGTGGAGAAATCGTCAGTCATACCCTAGAAGAGTCTTTGATGTTCCGCAAGCATGCATCTGTTAAAGACCACTTTAATTCCAGATTTTTGTGCAATTGCCTCTGCCTCTGGATTGTGTATTCCTTCCTGTAACCATATTACTTTGGGTTTTATCTTTATAGATTCTTCAATAATTGGCATGACTTGATCAGAGGGCCTGAAAACATTTACAACATCTATTTCACCTGAAATATCAAGTAGACTAGGATGGCATATTTTGCCTAAAATTTCTGTAGTAGTTGGATTTACAGGAATTATGT
>JBGPGB010000198.1:0-4030 GCA_041483595.1 Nitrosotalea sp. | reverse complement strand
TTACGTTCTTGGAGCAAGCGGACCAAGACCCGCTACTACAGAACATTATCCTATTAGTTCTAAATGCTACACTAAAGGCTAAAAAGCCAGTCTAATTAAAATCAAAAGCACTCTTTAAGAGTGCTTTTTTATTAGAATGCTTTTTTATCACAAGCAGTACGACAATCCTCTAAAGTTTTTTCACCGCCAATTATTTTGTCACGAAAACGTATTTCATATCCAATCTCTTTACTGCCATAAAAATCACAACTCTTATAAGTCCAATGACCTGCCCCCACCTTTTTCAGAGGCTCATCAGGAAAATCTTTCTTGATGCATTCTTCACAGAAAAATCCACCTATAGCGCCATATACATCATATGGCAATGGATCGAACTTTTCGCCACAATCAAGGCAATCTTCGTGCATGATTTTGACAGGCTTAACATCTAATTCAAGTACATCGTTCATAAAGCCTCCAGAACAAAGTTAAACTTACCACACGGATAGTTAATGACACGTCGAACATCAAACCATTGGTCAGTCTCATTATATTGATTGTCGGGGAAATATAATTGGGTAGTTAATGTCTTGTATCCTGGTGCAGTAATTTTGAAATGAATATGTGGGCAGCGATATTCATCTTCATCAATCTCATACTCCCCTGGCATTACAGTCAAAAATTTGTAAGATGATTCGTTGCCCTTAGCTCTGAAATTAAACCCTTCAAGATCGTAATTGCCTTCACTGTCGGCTTGCCAGATATCAATCAAAACATCTTTTATTAATTCACCATTTGTATTTAAAATTAATCCCTCTACCGAAAGGGTAGGATTGTCGATTAACTCTTTACGGAACGGTGCGCCTATTTTAAAAAATGGACCTTCAATATCAGATGGTGTTGGTAACATCATAAGTCTCCGGTAGAAATATCCTTTATGGTTACAACGGTAGTTTCTTTTCTTCGTATCTTGGGTTTATATTGTTCACGTAGTCGTTCCCGCTCACGCATTTCTTCTCGTTTTAAGTAATTTGTGATTTCATCAAAGAGTCTTACTTTTCTTTCTATAGGTGGTGGTGGTGGAGGAACATAACCACATACTGTTGGTCTTAGATGTTCAAGTTGATTATTGGGATTTATTGGATTCATGGTTTCAAACTAGAAAAAAGAACCCACCTGTTTTGGACGCAGGTGGGGGTTGTTTTAGTGTACGGGGGATTGTAGGAAAAACTCAAGAGTGAGTTGGGATTCCGCCTCCCTAGCAACAACAGAGTCATACCAATTGGCGACGAAAGTAACACGGTATTAGCCGTGGATATTTCTAAACTTTGCCAGTCGCAGCTACATGGCATTAACTTACTGCTGAATTTGGTGAGTGCCACGCTTTCCATACAGCTTACCGCTACAACCAAAGCACGCTTTTAACAGGGCTGCAATAACATTATTACTTGCTGAGTCTCTTCTGCAAGGAACGGATGTTCGCTTCCACTCTAGTTGGGTCAGCGCCGTCACTTGCACGTTGGCATACATAAGCCTTCATGCGGCGTGTGGCTGTTCCCTTCTGACTCGGTGTACGAGCAGAGTTCAATTGTTCCGCAATTTGTGTTGCGGTCCAGGTTTGGGGTTGGGTTTTGTTGGTCTTTGTTGACATTTCTTGTCCTTTTATGAGTAAAACGTTAAAAAATTACAATCGAGAAACACTCCCGATCAATATCCACCTAAGCTACTTGGGCAGCGTAGAGAAGATTTTTTCCTGAACTTTTTGTTCGCTATTTGCAAAATTCTATCATCCATAAAATGTTCGATAAGTTTTGAAATAAAACAAACAATGTTCGCTTCTGAGCATTCATTATAAATTAATCTAGGCACTTCGTCAATAGCTTTTAATTCTCCACGAATAGCAAAAAACTTCCTATTTTTAGTAAATTTAATGTATTTTTGGTCGCATCCTGGGATTAAACCAATTGTGAGGTATGCTGCTTCAACAGAATTGAAGGTAAAATCAGGGAAAAGCCAATAATGATTTGGTGAACTTTGGACTAGCGCACAAGGAATTTCAAGTCCAGAGAAATGATTGAAAGCAATTTTATAATCTTCTATGGAATCACAATCAATCATCGGCACTATTCGGTTGTTATATACACCAACAATTGCTAGGTAATGAGATGATTTATCGCCAGACATAATCTGCTTGTGATACGAAGCCAAATCAACGTAGTTAACGCTTTTTTTGAAATCGTAACCATCTTTTCGGTTTGTTTCTTGAACCAAAGTTAAAGCAGAATCTCTGGCGAATATCATCTCATTACCCATATTGTTTACTTGGCGGCGATCTTGTACTTCTCGCCGTATTTGGCTTCGAGCCGTTCGTACTGTGCCTTCTCACGCAACGCTTTTCGTTCCGGTGAGTTGACGCTGAACTTGGGACAAACCGCCTTCATCAACGTGGTTCGATCTTGGCGGCAAAGTTTATAATGCTTCCGTGCGGCCTGGACCAAAGCGCCGGTTTCGATTTCCTTGGTCTTGCCCTTTCGGTACTCGTCCAAGGCCAAGGACTGCGCCGTTTCATTATCCCTGCGGATGAGGTTCAGATAAGCGAACTTTCTGCCCTCATGTCGGTTAAAATTGTCACGGGTATCACAGGACGAAACACCCGCAAGCGTCTTCCCGTTCGGCAGCGTGACCGTAACCGTGGTTTTCATGTTGGTTTGAACGGTTCCCTTCCGAATCTCGGTTTGGACCAGATCAAACTTTACATTGACATCTCCCTGACCGCCCAAAAATTGGGTTTTCATAGTTAACTCCCTGTAACTGGTTTGAGAAACAACTTTAATAGTGTAACATATTGTGTAGGAATGTCAATAGGAAATTAAAATAAATAATCAGGACGTTCTACTTCCCTGATGTCGTAATGCTGGTCGTCATCAGCAATTTCATTTAAATATTTGACGGTTTCTTGTAATTTAGAGAGATTTAAAGAAATAAAATCATCTCTATTCCAACGATCAGACATAACACTTATCACTTCAACCAATGGATATGCCCAATTACCGTTTTCTTCAACAATTTTTATGGAATTATAAGGACTTTTTGGTGCTGGTTTATTGACGTTATGAACAACTCTGTAAATTTGATAGAGTTTCTTCATTTGATTTCCTTAAAAAATCAATTCATTTGAAATAAACCCAGCAGCCTTTGGATGACCACCGCCGCCATGATTTACCGCTATTTTGGAAACGTCTACTTTTCCACAACTTCTTAAACTGTAAGCGTATTTGCCGTCTTCTCGTTGAAACCAAACAACAGCAAAAGGTCTATCTTTTATTAATTTGCATCCGACATCTGTATTCATTATTGAAGTGTTAACAGCAAAAACTTTATATCCATCTAAACTAACTTCACGGGCATAAGAGGCAAGATCATTCGCCGCCTGTTCTTGATACCGTAAAATAGGTTCGCCTTCTTTTTGAACCTCTTCCAGCGATTTCGCCGCCAGCTTATCCCAAAGGCAAAACTCAAAAGGATAACTGAAAATTACCGCACTAACCTCTTTGGTTTTTGGCAATTGATGCCGTCCAAGGTCACGATCTTGAACATATTCAACAAGCCACGGTGCAGGCTCATTAAAGAAAGGAACAAGATGCGGATAAGCCCAATGACTAAAATAGTGCCAAGTTAAACCAGCACCAGATTTCTCCATATCAAAAATGCAAAAAGGCAACCCCTTGAGGTCATTTGCAGCAGTAATATGATGATCTAATAATGTTAAAGACTTGGCCTTAGATTTCAAAGCAAGCATCGTTGAACGATTGTAGCTGAAATCTATAATGAACACTTCTTTACCAGTTACATCTGGTGGTTCTTCGCCGAAATGGGCTGGATGAAATTGAGCATCCTTGAAAACTTTTTTTGCTATCCATGCCGCACAAAAACCATCTGTGCAGCGAGCGTGATACATAACCAACACGTTACTCATATATTTGTGAAGCGGTTTAGCGATTCACTCCTATTTGCCACATTGCTATTTGTATATTGTATCACAAACAGCTTT
>JBGPGB010000197.1:0-4049 GCA_041483595.1 Nitrosotalea sp. | reverse complement strand
TCAATGTCTACATTATATCCATAAGATATCAAATTTGATGCACATATTATCTCAAGTACAGAATGGTTTATCTTGACAAGATTTTTTTTGTATAGTTCTATCAGTCTTTCTCTTACAAAATTTATCCTAGCTTTAATTTCAGGAGTCTGTCCAGCAGTTAATTTTTCAGCCACGGTATATACGTCATCAGTAAATTTCTCTAAATCCAAAATCTAACTTTATAGATCTAATAAGGGGTTTAAGAGTATATAGCTAAAATTCACAAGTATGGATAGAATCAATTATTTCCGGATCATTTCATCGCATCGGTTTTATTCTAGTTTGACAATATACAATAATCATGATGATGACACGGATAATTGGCTTTCTACGATCAAAGCGGAAAACTGATTCTGGAAAAAAGAGAGAATTAGAACACATGTCATACATACCACTGCAAATCGATGACAATTGGATTTCTTTTGGATATATTCGAGATGGAGAATCTATTCAAGATTTACAATAACTCATAGTAAAGAATACAACAACTAAAACACATGAGGATATTAAAGGCCTAAATAAATTTTCTAAAATTTAGAAGATCACTAATATACTATTTTTACTCAGATTAAATGTGATTACGGAACAAGAAAATGTCCTCGGATAAACTTACTCTATTTCTTGATTTAAAATACATAAATCTTGAAACCTATAGAAAGAATGGACAAGCAGTAACAACACCGGTCTGGTTTGTTGTCTCAGATAGGATCATTTACATTACTACTACTTCTAGTACTGGCAAAGTCAAACGTTTGAATCACAACAAGACTGTTCGTATTGTTCCATCTAATTTCAAAGGTGAATCTAAAGGAGAGTGGATTGACGGAACCGCGTTTTTTGCAAATGAATCTGAATCAGAAAAAGCTATTATACTCCGCAAGAAAAAATATGGTTTTCTGGTAAATCTAGTAAGTATGTTTACATCTAGAAAGGGTAACCCGATTGTCATCGGTATTAAAATTTGAATTAAATTTTTGTCACATTATAAAAAAAATGGATTGGAAATATCACGCATTTAGTATAACGTCCCCGGTCAGATTGTCTATACGTCTGAGTCCTGATTATTTATTATGTACAAAAATTACCCTAAACAACATCAACTTCATGTAAAGTGATTAGACCATTATCATCAACTAGCTCTTTGATTTTAGGTAATACTTTTTCAAGTTTTGACAATTCATCTATTATTTCTATAATGAGAGGCATATTGACCGATATCCCTTCTATGTGGATGGTAGACTCTCCACGTTTACCATACCCTCCAACCCCCGCCCACATTGTTGCACCAGATATTAGTTCCTTTTTCAAAATATCAAATATCAGAACATGTATGCGTTTTCCTTTTACTGTATCATTTTTCTTAATTCTTATGACAAGAGACCACAGATTCTTTTTTCTCATTTTATCGTAATACTCCCAGTATGGCACTTGTCAAAGATCGTCCCCCAAATATTGCACCAAGTGATAATCCAACATTTGTGATTATATTAATTACTACTAGTGAATATTGTTTGTTATCCATTAGATTAGCGGATTCTAAAGCGAATGAGGACATTGTGGTGAGTCCACCACAGAATCCTATTGCAACTAAAAGTGTATATTTTTCATCAAGATTCCATTGTTGTGAAAGTGTTGCAAATGAACCAAGTATGAAGCTTCCAATTATGTTGACAAGCAATACATTGACAGGTAATGCGCCAAGCAATAGTTGTGATTTTGTCACACTGTATCTCAAAAATACCCCTCCTACTCCCCCAATAGCTAGAAGAAATATCTCTAACATCTTCATGCCAATGTACTCCTAACCAACCAGTCCCTAAGATATAAGATCTTGACTCCCAGTTTAGGTACGAATGGCATCGCAACCAAAACTAATGAGAAAGACAATGCGGTTACAAAATTTAGTGAAAGAATCTGAAATTGATTGCTAAATGTAGTTTCATTATCTCTCAAATTAATTTTTCTTTTTGTGATTTTTGTTTTCATTTGTCTACCAATCTAATTTCCATCAGGTAGACATTATTAGCACCTTTTTGAGCGGTTTAGGAGATTCATTCCAAGGCTAATGTCATAGCCTACCCATAACTTTCTGTAACAAGCTTTTAAAGATTTCTGGAACAGTTATTTGTAATCTCTTGTTTTAATTTACTGTTAATATTTTCATTTCTTGTTTGTAGTCGGTACGGGCAATCCATAGATTTTAAATAACCAATATATCATCAATTGGTATTTTATTTTCAATTCAAAGCCATTAAAAGTAAATATTGGAAATTTATAAATAAATTTGGCCTAAACAAGTCATGTTGACCACAGTCTTCAGATATGACTACGAATAGAACTGGAATTAGATCAATAAAAAAAATGGGGTTTTGCCAAATTTGAACTCATGATTTGTCAGTAATCTCTAAAAGCAATGTAAAATTCATATGAAATACGAAAACTCTAGCATTATCAATAAGTGTAATTCTAATAGTCTTCATAGTCAGTGCAAACACTGCGTTTGCACAGGTAACTCCAGTTGCAATATTCCAGTCCCCTAAAAAACAAATTGAACAAGGATTGTCAGTTGATCATGTCATATGTAATGATGGCCTGATATTGATGAAAAAATCATCTGACAATTCACCTGCTTGTGTAAAACAGCAAACTGCAATGAAACTTGTTGAACGTAACTGGGGCATAATTGCATCACAAGAAAATATATTAGTTTCACTAGACCCCTCATATGCCAGCAACAGATTTGCTTTTTCTCTTTTCTCAAATCTTGCCCAGAATGATAAGAGTAATGTTTTCTTTTCACCTTACAGCATATCAAATGCATTTTCGATGATATATGAAGGAGCTCGTGGCAATACAAAAAGTGAAATTCAGTCAATCTTTCATTTTACAGAAAGCGACCTAGCAAGAAGAGATTCTGTAAAAATACTTGATTCGGAACTTAATAACCCAAATGGAACATACAAACTAGATATTGCAAATGCATTGTGGATTCAAAATGACTTCACTGTGTTAAAAAATTATACTGATACTCTGGAAAAATACTATGCTGCAAAAGCGTTAAATCTGGATTTTAAGAACAAGCCGGAAGACTCGCGCCAGATGATAAACAAGTGGGTAGAAAACAAGACCGAGCAAAAGATAAAGGATCTGCTTCCCCCCGACTCGATAAATGACTTGACAAGAGTTGTTCTCACAAATGCCATATATTTCAAAGGAAACTGGACCAATCAATTTGATGGAACACAGACAAGAGAAGAGAATTTTACTACTGCAGATCAACACATTGTAAAAGTTTCAATGATGACAACCCAAAGCAATTTCAAATATGTTTTAGATAAAGATCTTCAAGTACTCGAAATGCCCTATCAGGGGGGAGCTCTATCCATGATAGTGCTCCTTCCAGCTGAAAATAATTTGAAACCGCTTACAGGATCACTCTCTGTAGAAAGACTAAATGAATGGAAAAGTAAACTCATACCAGAACAGATTACGGTATACATGCCAAAATTTACCATTGATACAAAATACATCCTAAATGATAATCTTAGTTTCATGGGAATGCCATCTGCTTTCTCTCCTAACGATGCTGACTTTACAGGGATTACAGGTAAAAAAGACCTTTACATAAGCACTGTTGTTCATCAGGCATTTGTCAAAGTAGACGAAAAAGGAACCGAGGCAGCTGCAGCAACAGGTATAAGCCTATCAGCTACATCAGCACATCTTTCATCCAAAGTATTCAAAGCGGATCATCCTTTTATGTTTCTGATTTATGACAATCAAACTGGTTTAGTTTTGTTTATTGGTCAGATGACAAATCCGTCATAATGATTACTTATGAAGTGAAAACACTTCATCTTACAAAAGTTATCGCTATCTTACATTAGATATTTTATGGATTTTTTTTTATGATTCCTGTTGTCATGAATGCTGAAGTATGGTTTTTTGGATTTAAGATTAGTAGAGTTCCAGCTAAAGTAATTGTATTTAGTATTGGAATTAGTGGATTG
>JBGPGB010000196.1:0-4060 GCA_041483595.1 Nitrosotalea sp. | reverse complement strand
TAGGTTTACAAAAGACTCTCAAGGCAGAAGAGAAATTTAAGAGATTTCCGCTATCTTATGACCCAATCTACATAGCAGATTGGAAGAATAATTTAACAACTATGTTGCTAAATGAATATCTTTCTTGCGTAGCAAACGAAGCTTGGCCTGAAAAACCAACATCATGCTTCAAATTCAACCGTCTTTGTGAATATTACAATATTTGTGATTCTAGTGGACAAGATGCTAAAAATAATAAATTAGAGAATGAATACATTACAGTAGAACCTTGGGATGTCACATCTAAAATGTCCAATGACTGAACAAGTTAAAAACCTCCTGCTATAGCAGTCGTTTCAAATCTACGAAAGTAGTAGATAGAGACAGTAGTGCTGCGAAGCAGGAATAGGCTAGACTGTAATGTGTCAACCGTCGCTAAATGCTGACGTTACCATAACAGCCTAGCCGCCTTTTTGTAAAAAGAGTGTAGAAGATGGAAGACCTAGCCAGCTATATGATCATGATTACTGTTGTTTGTATAACATTTCTGACATTTCTATTGTGGATTGTGTCATTGTGTCAAGGAGGATAAAAATGATTTGCAAAGCTAGGTTCTATTGTAGAGAGTGTTTCAGATTATGGCGACGGATAGAAAAAGATGACGAAAAGCCAGCACATCCATAAGTTTAAGAGACTAAAGTATAAGTCAGGGAATTCAATATTCTTCTGTATTCTTCCTGACTGTAATCAAAAAATCAATATCTCCTTAGCTCTTGGCAAACGTTCTATTTGCTGGAGATGTGGAGAGCCTTTTATTATGACTGAATACTCATTAAGATTGGCGAAGCCTCATTGTAATAATTGTCATAAACCTAAAAAAGAAATTAGGGGCGCTACGTTTAAAGATGCTATAGAAGCACTAGATAACATAAAAGAACTCTCACTAGCCGATAGGCTACAACAAACAATCCAACAAGCACAAAAACAAGAAGAGGAAGAAATTTAGATGGCTAACATCAAATTTGAAAAATCAATCTACTAATATAATGAGAACTACAAAATGAAAGCTTCTCAAATAACTCCAGACAACAATATATCCTTCCTCTTTAAATCCTCTCCTGGATTTGGTAAAACTTTAGCAGCCGCTAGCTTCGCTGTAGAAGGACCAGTTTACTTAGCATACTGGGATAAAAGTAAACCTGTAGAATTAACTACATTCTTTACAGAGAAGAGATTTGGAAATTTAGCTAAGAAAATATTAGATAATATCGAATATGATGTTTATGGAAGTGACAATGCTAATATGTATCTTAATAAGCTAATTGATTTCACAAGTGATTGTAGATATTTTGCAATTATAAATGATTCTATCACATTTATGACAGCTGGAGCTGTTAACTGGTCTATGAATTTTGGTAAAGACCCAAAGCTCAAAAAGAAAATTAAAGATGTATTACCAGACTGGGATGAATATAAAGTAGAAACAAGTATTGTTAGTCAATGTATTGATATTTCTAAAAAGCTCCCTTGCCACGTCATCTGGACAGCTCATCCATTAGCTTCTGTTTCTTTATCTGGAAGTGGAAGTTCCATGAAAGTAATTAGAACTAATCCTATTGTTAGCTATGGAACTAAAGTAGCTAGCATGGTTCCAGGTTCGTTCACAGAGATTTATCATTTTTCACAACAGTCTGACTATAGCGGTGGTAAAGCATCTAAGAAATATATAGTAAATACTGAAGCTATAGGGGATGAATATGCTAAGTCACCACTATTAGGAGATTTTGTCAAAGAATTTGACATCACAGATAGACTATTCTATCATGTATGGAAGGAGCTGATTGACAAAAGTAGAGGTATTGAGCCTAAAAAGATTGAAGCTATTGATTTGGGTAAAGAATCTAGTACATCTATTATTAGTCCTTGGAAATCCTAACAATCCACAACAACGAAGGACAAACAACAATGCGTGCAATCCTCACACCAGATGACCTCAAACGCGGAGATTTAGTAGAAGTAGGTTGGCATCCTGCTGAGATAGTAGACTATAAAGAAAAGGAAGCTGATACAGATGCTTCTACTAACTGTTTATTCTACTTCAAGATTATTGATGGCCCCGGTAAGGGTGTAGTCTGTCAAAAGCTATTTAATGAAAAGGCTCTTGGATTCGGTAAGAGTCTCTGGAAAACTCTTAATTTTCCATATGATGCAGTTAAAGGCTATGAACTTTCTACACAGTTATTTGAACAGACTGTTGGTCATAAATTGATGATTTATGTCAAGCGTGGTAAGAGCAATAAAGGTAATGAATTTAACGATGTTGCGGACTTCAAACCGATGGCCGATAGATAAACCATTCACATATCACAAACCCTCTGCTGAGGGACAAAATAAAATTAATGAACTTCGTTCAGCTTTTTCATATGTTAAATCAATTATTGAATTTAATTGTCCTGAGTCTAGACAACGTGCAGTAGCTATCACTGAATTAGAAACAGCCGCTATGTGGGCTATCAAAGCTGTAGTATTCAACGATCCTAAGAGTGAAATAGAGTAAATAGTTGTTGCCGGGATGGTGGAATGGCAGACACAACGGACTTAAAATCCGTCGGTAGAAATACCATATGAGTTCAAATCTCATTCCCGGCATTTTCTCGGAGAACAAATGAGTGAGCAGCAAAGATGGATAGAGAAAGCAAAGGAGACTTATAATTTTCATCGTTCTAAACTTTTATCAAATAATAGATGGACAGTAGCTAAGACGGCTAAAGCTCTTAGACGTAGTGTAGGTAGTATTAGCGAAGATTTGATGATAGCTAGATGGTGTAAGACTCACGAGAAACAATTATCTGGATTAAAATATGCTTGGGAAGCTTTAGAGTTTATTCGTAGAAAGCAGAAAGAACAAGATTTAGATGAGTTAGATTAATGCCTTCACATCAAGAAAGGATTAGAGCTAAAAATCCAGAAATGAATTGTAGTCATTTATTCGCTATAAGTAATTCTGAAATAGCTCCATTTATAGAAGAGAATGGTAATAGAACAACAGTAGGAAGATGCATATATTGTGGAATAATTAAAAAATATACAAGAAGTCAAGAGCAGTTTCTTTTAGAACTAAAATTTAAATCCAAGCTGCCATTTTGGCTATCCTAAGAAATAATGCCAAACTACGTTGGAGGAATTGGAAGTGTTTCTCCACAATTAATGATTATTGGAGAAGCTCCTGGAAAGTATGAGGATGAACAAGGTATTCCATTTGTTGGTCCTACTGGAAAGATGATTGATGAATATCTATTTAAATCAGGTATTCGTCGTTCTGATTGTTATATCACTAACGTCATAAAATATCGTCCTCCTTTTAATGATCTCAAAAAGCTTCATCTAATAGGAGTTGACATTGGACAATCAATGCAAGAACTGTGGGATAATGAAATCAATAAACTTCATCCTAATTGTATTCTTGCTGTTGGAGATTTGGCTTTACAAGCAGTCTGTGATTGCAGCGGTATTCTCAACTATAGGGGTTCTATTCTTACTGCTCGTGACGGCATCACTAAAGTAGTTCCAACTATTCATCCAGCCGCTTTATTCTCTCATTCTTGGGGTGAAGAAGGAGAATCAAAAGGAGGTCTTTCTTGGGTTTACACAAAGCTAATTCAGGCTGATATTATCCGAGCCGTTGAAGAATCACTAACTTCATCTCTAGTATTACCCGAGAGAACTTTATCAATAGCACACAACAGTCTTGATCTTCATAGATTCTTTAGAGAATATGAAAAGCTCGATAAAGCAGCAGTGGACATTGAATCTATTAATTGTGTTCCTGTATGTGTTGGATTTGCGTTTAATAGGAATCACGCAATTAGTATTCCTCTTCTTCGCAGCATTGGCGCTAACAAGCTTACTGATATGGGTGACAATGAATTAGACGAATGTTGGAGGATGATTGACAAAGAACTTAGACGACTCAGAATTATTGGACACAATTTCATGTATGATGAATACAAGCTTAGCCTTATCGGATTTGAAACTCCAAATATCTTTTCAGACACCCTTATTAAAACTAGAGTTATCTTTC
>JBGPGB010000195.1:0-4068 GCA_041483595.1 Nitrosotalea sp. | reverse complement strand
AGTCTCGTCTTGCTTTACACGAGTATTTCCATCGAAACCGGATGCTTCTATAAACTTCTCCGCATTGAATAACTTGTTATCTTCCTTAAACATAGAAACAAGTTCATTGACAAGTTCTTCAATCCCCTTGCCATTGAATTTCTTAAGAATGTTTGCTATGCGTATGTAGTGTTGTTTTGTGAACGCCATCGTTATTCTCCGTTAATCTAATTCAAAATCATCTGCACTAAACTTGCCTGGAAATGTCAAAAAATAATCTCGCATAAGTTCTTGTAATGTTTCATACGTGTAGTGATGGGTATCCATCCACTTTATCGCATCTTCTATGGTATGTTTGCCTGCTACGATACTACCGTCCACGTGAAATCGTGTTTCCTTTGCAGTACCTACGGATGGAATAATGGATTCGTTGCGCATTTTATTTTTGTTTACACGTGACTGCGCTTTATCTTCTTGGTCTGCACTCGCATTTGTTTCTTTGTATCCAAGTTGTGTTGCTATCGTGTGATGTTTTTTATCAATCTTTGATGCAAATGCATTTGGAGTTTGATACGGGCCGGCATCTGCTGATGTGGATGCTTCTTTCTTTATTCCTTTTGTCGGCCACGACAATTCAGAATGTTCAAATTCTGCGTCTTGATTCAACTGCTTCATATGTACCGTATATACTTTTTTTGTAGGGTTATATTTTATGACCTTCCCACTAATCAATTTTTTAGGTTGACCAGAAAAAGTTTTCAAGGTTGCCATCACTTCATCACCTGGTTCAAAGTGAAATGTACTATTCTCTTTTAAAATTTTCTTTATGAGAGGTCTAATGAGTTCTTTTATTGTACTGCGTTTCATTTCTTTTCTCCGATTCTCTTCATTTCATCAATGAGACTATAGAACTTCAATAGAATAGACACTTGTTCATCACGAACTGTTTTTCCGTGTGCAAGCAAATCAAGTTGCTTTGCTACTTCTGCCAATTTGATTTTCGTTACCTTGTCATCTATTTTTGGTGAAAGGTCGGCAAGCTGTTTCTTGAGACTTGGGAGTTGTATATCAATATACTTTCTAAGTGAGTTAGAAACGTTGTTGATGTACTCTCGAAGCAATGCTTTTTGTGGTACTGACAATGCACTGTATTTGTGATTAAACTTATCAATGAGAATTTTGGTCGTAAGCAATCTAACGTCTTCTGGTTGTTTTTCATAATCTTCCAATACTTCTGATTTCTTTTCTATGATTGGTTTTCTTTTACCTGCTATGTGCTCGACCAATGTATGCTTTGCTTTTGTGATGTCCATAGAGTCAAACGGTTCAGTAGAAACTACGCTTTCAAATAATTTGTAGATTGATGCATACTCCGTGTAATTCGGTATCTGACTACTGAAAAAATCTTCAACACCATAACAAGATGTTATCTCCTTGATTATGGAATACTTTTCCTTGCGGATTTTCGCATTGTTCAATCTCTTCCTTACTTGAAGGACTGTTTCGAGCAATACGTCTGCCTTTCGGTTTGTATTGAATTTGTTTTTCATAAGAGCTTGATATAACTCAAGTTCCTTATAAATTTCCGCCCCCTTTCCGAAATGCTCCTTTATAATAGCGAGTGCTTTCGAATCGGCATTTCCACGCATTACGTCTGTGGAGACTTGACGAAGCAACAATTCAAACAAAATCCCAGTATTCTTGATTTTGCTGTGTTTGATTTTTTTCATATAGTTTTCACCAAATAGTATGCAAAATGTCATCTATAAATATCTAAATTTTATTCTTTTATTCCGTTTTTGGAGTGTCACCGATGTTTAAGTCAAGGTTGCTTTCATTCAAGAAACCTTCGTTTTCAGCACCCTTTTCGACCTCTTTTTCACCTTCTATTCCAACACTTTCCACCAACTGAACTTTCGTTTTCTTGAACTTCTCGGGAATACGCTTCATTGCAGTTTCGAGTCTGGCTTTGCGTTCTAACTTCTGTTTCTTCTCAATCTGCTCCCTATGAAGTGGATTTCCACCCTTGAACTTATGTGTTGTTTCTTTGTCTGTTTCAAGCGAATTATGAACACCCTTTGCTCCTAACGGGTCTCGTCCTCTGATGTGAGAATCCTTTCCGTACTTCGAACCCTCTTCAGGCCGACCGATATTTGCATTTGGATATTGCAATTCAGGTTCAATTGCCGATGGACGGTTCGGGTCAAAGTTCGTATCGCCATAGTCAGGTTGTTCTTCATCGTTTTGAGCACCCACCGTTGCATTTAATGCCGCGAGGTCGTGCGGTGTTCCAAATGATTGTCCGGTTTTGATTGGGTCATTTCCTTCACCCTCAATTTGTGTATATCGGAATCCTCTCTTCTTATCATCAAGAACTTCCTTACGTATTGTTTCAATTGCATCATCACTGAATCCAAATACGTTCTTGTACAACCAATTACTTGAAAGAAGTGGATTCTGTGTAAGTGCTTCATTGGAAAGGCGAATCTTTGTTTCCCACAATGCAAGTTTTTCTTGCTCTGCAATTGTACTTGGATTTGTCAATGCCAATTCGAAATTTACAAGACGTTCATCTGTTATTCCTTGCGAATACAAATGAATGATAGCAATCGTTGTCAATTCAGAAACCATAATTCTCTGGATGCGTTCGATTGTACGTGCGAATCTCACATCTTCTGCAGCGAGAGTTGACTTTGCTCCAATACCTTCTTCATAACCCAAGAATGCTTTTGGAATTTTCAAAGCTGCCATCATCTTATGCTTGATGTATTCAATATCATCTATTGCGTTAAACTCAAGACCTTTGATGGTATCTACAGAAGTTGTTCCTTCTCCGCCACGAACAGGAAGAAAGAAATCTTCAATCATATTCATCATATTGAACTTAAGATTATAATCACCGGTCTGTGGGTCTATATATGGAGTCTTTCTCATTTTACTAATAAGACCTTGCATATATTGGTCAACTTCGTTCGGTGGTATATTACCAATATCAATCTTGAACACACGCTTCTCTGGTGCTCTCATAATACGGTGAATCAACATTGCATCCTCCATCAACGTCAATTGTTTCCATACCTTACGTGCCAACTCGATCATTGCTCGACCGTATGGAAGAAAGTTTGAATCAGTAAGTAGTCGAAAGTCTGCTATTTCGTAGTTCTCGAATACGCCTCGACCATATGCACCTTGCACAATAAATCTAACTGCGTGAGGATTCTTTTGGTCATACATTTCTTCTCTGGTGCATTCGTATACTGGGATAGGAACTACATTGACAACGCCATATTTTTCTGATATGTCCAACTTAAGATATTGGTTTCCGTATTTACACATATTACGTATCCACATCCAAAGATTGAATTCGATGTTGAGAACATCATAGAAAAGATTTCTTAGAATAGATTGTACTTGTTCATCATCCGAACGAATTTCGAGAATATCTCCATATTCATTTTTCGTTGTAGATTCATCTGCGTAAATGTCAAGAGCAGAACCAAGAATTGGATCACTGTCCATAACTTCGTAATCCGAATATAATTGTAACCGGCTCGTTTGAAACGAAATTTGGGCGTTGTAACTATAACTGCCCGGATGGAAAACGCGGGAATAACGATCCACCTGATAATTTGTTTTTACTCCGGTGGATTGAAGGCGATCCACATCGATAACTTTGAGTTTTCTGCCACCAACGTTTCTAATTACAACGTCTGCCGAAAATAGTTTTTTTAACCTGCTAAATAAATTTCGTTCTTCTGCCATTTGGTTTATCCTTCCAATTTAATTCTAATAAACTTGCATTCAAGATGTTTCACTATTTCGTTTTGTCTTCGGATGTCATTTTCTTGTTGTCTCTTGTGAAATGCCTCGTCAATTTCTATGACCACATTTTTCTTTATGTCATACCCATCTACCCAATATCCCAAATCCTTGATGTAGAATTCTCCACCGTTTTCTGCGTGTTGAAAATTATATCCGTGTTTTTTTCCATATTCATCTATAATTTTGCAAGCAGTTGGATTATATGATGGATGTATTTGATGTCCATTATTATAATTTCTTTCAATTTCTTTTATACGAGCCAATCTT
>JBGPGB010000194.1:0-4070 GCA_041483595.1 Nitrosotalea sp. | reverse complement strand
TTTGCTTCTTTGGATCAACGAACCTGTAGATACATTCCTCTTTTTATAAACTTCTGATATAGATGTGTTTTCCATAGCATTTGTAGTTTAAATGAGGGTATCCAATCCAGTCAATAATCCATGGTAAGAACAAGAACTGTCTGTGTTTCCCATAAGGAAGATGCCGACGGCATAAGCTCGGCGTCACTAATTCGAAAGGCCTTTGGTGGAGAGACTAAACTTGTTGATTATCCTGGCTTGATGAACGAACTTGAGGCACTAAAAAATGATGAAAAACTAAAGAATCTATACATCTGTGACCTTGGTTTAAGTAAATCAAATCAAGATCAATTCCTAGAATTATTACAGGCACTACGAAAAAACAAAATTGCAATCACATACATTGACCATCACGATATTGAAGAACCAATCAAAAAGAAGATCAAGGCTATGAAGGTAAAATTGATTCATACAAGTAACGAATGTACTACAGTTCAAGTTTACAATACGTTCAAGTCAAAGCTAAATGATTATGGTTCATTTTTAGCCGCATGTGCTGCGGTGACTGACTACATGGAAGATAGACCAATTGGTGCAGCACAGTTACAAAGATTCGATAGACAGTTTGTACTATTAGAGGCTACAGTTCTTACATTTACAATTACAAGTCATCAAAAAGACCCTGAATACTTACTCTATCTAGTTGATGAGCTAAGTGAATCAAAATACCCTCACGAGATACCAAACTCATTTGAATTTGCAAGAACACAGGCAGAAAGAATTTCTGGTGTCATACAAAAAGTCAAGGATAATATGAAAAAGATGAAAAACCTGTCCTACATGGAAGTCAAGGATTCTGGCGCAAGCATGGCAGTAAATTTTGTTCTGGGTATGTCTGGAAAGGAAGTCGGAGTGGCTTACAAATTAAGGGAGGAGCAGGGGATATATGCCGTTTCAGTTAGAGGATCTAGATCGTGCAAGATACATCTTGGAAGAATTGTGAATCAATTGGCTACAGAACTTGGTGGTTCTGGAGGAGGACACGACAAGGCATGTGGTGCCGTCATTCCAAAAGAAAAGATTGGATTATTTCTCAAAAAGTTTAATGCGAAACTCAAATAATTTCTGCAATTAAATCTATTTCAACTGCAGAATTTAGAGGCAAGCTCGAAACTCCTACTGCGACTCTTGCATGTCTTCCTTTCTCTCCAAAGATCTCAAAGAGAAGGTCTGATGCTGAATTGATTATCTTTGGTTGTTCAGAAAATTCTGGTGAACTATTTACAAATCCTGAAACCTTGACTATTTTTGTAATTTTATCTAGTGTTCCAAGTTCTACTTTTAGCTGAGCTAATACATTGATTATGCAAAGTCTCGCAGCCTTTTGAGCCTCTTCGACAGAAATAGTTGTAGGGACTTGGCCTTTGAATTGTACTCGTCCGTCCTGTATTGGGATCTGTCCTGAGATAAAGATTAAGTTGCCTGTCTTTACAGCAGGAATGTAAGAACCTACAGGCTTTGGAGGTATTGGTAGTGTTATGCCAAGGAGTGCAAGTTTCTCATCAATCATGATATATTTTCTATCATGCCTTGATTTTAATATGTTCATATATTCTATCTTGTAAAATCAATCAAATGGAAAAGTCCAATGCACATGGTATGGATCTCAAAAAAGACCTAGATGTACTAATATCACGAATATCTGCATTAGAATCTTCAACAACTGACCGTGAGAAAAAATCACTAATGGGTGTATTATTGATTCTTGCAGAAAATCAAAAACATTTTGTCGATGAATTTGAGCATGTCAAAAAAGCACTAGATCTGCTAACTTTACAATTCTTCAAAATAGATCAGCCCAAGAAATAGGCTAGAATTTCAAATCCTTGGGACTGCTATGCTATGTGATTACAATAAAAGATTAAATTCCACTGCCCATTGTTGGGATGCAAATGTCCCGCCCTAATGAGCCGTCTGATGGCTCCAAGCCAGTTCTAAAAGACAAAAATCCTCATAATTATAGAAAGGTCGGATTCTCTATGATTGTAATATCTGTATCCCTTGTTCTAATAGGACTGCTGGTCATGACGGTAGGACAAAATTATCACTTTTCAGGGGATCTTATGGCCGGGCAAGAAATTGCATCCATGACACCAAAAAGTGGTTATAATCTAGTCATTTTTGATTATACGCAACCAGTAGGGGCAAAGATACAACTGCAAAGCCATGTTGATGATATTGCACATGCCCAGGAATTAAAAACTCAACTTGAAAAAGAACATTTGAATCAAAAAGGAATGGCCTTAATTTTTAATGCCTCTCCAGAGGACAATGTTGATTCGATTTCTCTTGCTGAAGTTTTTGCAATGACTCCGACAAATGGTTATAATATAATATCTTTTAACGATGCATTTCCTGCAGGTGCCAAACTCACCAGTCTAAAACTAGATTCAAATTCCACCGACGCAGGAAAAGACTCTCAATCATCTAGTGATCAAAACAAAGATCCAAGAATACATATTCTAACCTTCTCTGTATCATATGAAGATAATTTGAAACAAATACTTGGCTCAAAATATAATCCAGATTTAGTGTCATCCAACATTAATCAGTTTAAAACAATGTCACCGAAATTAATAGTTCAAAAACCTGAATCTCCTACCTTGAGTGGAGCAAATCAGACAAAAATATCTTTACAGAATTCAACTACGGTACACCCAATTAATTCCACTGCTATCACAAACTCAACTGCTATCACAAACTCAACTGCTATCACAAACTCAACTGCTATCACAAACTCAACTGCTATCACAAACTCAACTACTCACACTGGCGACAATGTAGGGAAACTATCTAATGGTACAAACGTAACTTACAATTCCATACATGCTAAGACAATATCTGTTTCCGAAAATCTTGGAATCAAGTCCCAGTAAACTATACTAGATCATCATCAATCTCTTCGATAGGATCTATAAATTGCACGCAAAAACAAGTTTTTATCAGACACTTTCCAAATTTTGTAAGTGATGTACTTTCTTGAGATGGTATGTGCGCATCGCTTATGTGATGACATCTCTTGCAATTCATAATTGAACAATTTTCTAGTTTAATTTAACTTGACATGGATGACAGATTTACATTTAGACTTGGATTATTCCATTGGAGATTAACCATTGGATTCCTTTTACAAACTCATCATCTGAAATCTGACCATCTGCCCACCATCCAGCCTCATGTTTTATCCACCCAGGAATTGGCTGTGAAGAGATTATTACGGATGAATCATGTGGAATTTGCATTATCCCATTAGATATCATATATTGTATTGCCTTGATAAACTCAGAATCTTGTATCTGATCTTGGGACCACCACTTGGATGTGCTCTTGACCCAGCTTGGTATGGAAATGACATTTTTTGGGGGTTGGATGCTTGTAGAATTTGAATTTATTATATTAGTATAGGTAAGTTCATTTGAAAAGTCTACAATCTGGGGATTACCACCAATTGTGATAATGGCCGCAGAATATCCATATAACAAGATTCCAGTTTCTATATCATATCCCATTATTGATGTACTATTTTCACTTGAATGAAATATCTCAAGGGATGCTCTCTTAAAGCCATTAAAATTAGCAACTTTTTGTGTAATTGAGGTATCTGATTTATTATAAGCCACAGGGGAAGCAAGGACTTCAAAAAAGGGCTTTACACTGGTAGGATCTTTTTCGTTTTGTAGGAACCCTGTTTTTATGTTGAGAGTAGAGTTAGTATTTTGAAGGTTACTCTTGTTGGCTTGATTTTGTTCAATTACTCTTATGTGGCTAGAATCTACCATGTCTGAAAATTTGTAGATCTGGGTGCTATTGATGGTGTTTAAAGTGATAGAATACTTTAGAATGTCGCCCGGACGCACACAGACAGTAAAAGATTGGCATGAACTTGCTTTCTGTGCAAATACTATCTCTGCATTATTCACAATGAAAAATAAAGAAATTACTAAAACTAGAAAAAATATTCTAAACTTCATTACTTGAACTTGACAAAAATGGTAACATTATTGTTTCTATTAAAGAGATCAATACAAATA
>JBGPGB010000193.1:0-4071 GCA_041483595.1 Nitrosotalea sp. | reverse complement strand
GGTGAAGGTAGCAGCAGGGAGCATGCGGCCATGTCTCCAAGATTTCTTGGATGCGGTGCTGTAATTGCAAGAAGTTTTGCTCGTATACATGAAACCAATCTAAAAAAACAAGGAGTGCTTGCACTTACTTTTGTAAATCCTACAGATTATGACAAGGTTCTGGAGACTGATAAAATTAGCATCTTGGATTTATCCAACATACAACCAGGAAAAAATATTCGATGTATTTTACATCACAAAGATGGAACAAAAGATGAGATTGCACTCAAGCACTCGTACAATGATTTCCAGATAAAATGGTTCAAGGCAGGCTCTGCTTTGAATATTTTACGTGAAAGGGAAGCACAGGTCAACTAGAAAAGCAAGAACTAATAGTTTCGGCGCCGTTCTTTTCTATCAGTCTTGAGTCATACATTTGATCCAAACGAACTCTACAACAGAGTAGTTCATTATTACATTGACAAGAAGGGCTATTCAAAAGAGCAGGCTAATGAGATAGCTCGCAAGGTTGTTGAGAGAGAGAAAAATAGGTATACGTGTAAGAATGTTAATTGTGGTCATGGCATGTATGACCATATCAGACACAACGAGACCTGTCTTATACTAGACTGTGAATGTAGGCAATTTGTCAGTTAGATACTCGTAACAATATCTTTCCAAATTGGTTACTCTTTTCCATCTTTTGGTGCGCAGTTTTGGCGTCTTTTAGTTCAAAGATGCCATCAATTGCAGGTTTGATTTTTTTTAATTTCATAAATTTGTGTAGTGATACCAGTTGCGATTTTGAACCAAGATATGCGCCAATTATTTGGGCTTCTTTGCTGTAAAATACCCTAATGTTTACCATTGCTTCTCCCCCGGTTGTAGTGCCACATGCAATCATTCTCCCTTTTACTTTGAGAACTTCAAGGCTTACAGGCCAAGTCTTTGCCCCTACATGATCAATTACTGCATCCACTCCAACTTGATTTGTAATTTTTAGAACTTCTGATGTGAGATCTTGGGTACTTCTATCTATGACAAAATCTGCACCTAGTTTTTTTGCAAATTTTATTTTATTTTTATCTGATGCAATTGTTATAACCTTCAAGCCTTTAGCTCTTCCAAGTAATATTGCTGCAGAGCCTACTCCACTGTTTGCTCCCCAGATTAGAACGGTATCACCTTTTTTGCATCTTGATTTTTCCAACATGTTCCAAGCTGTAAGATAAGAGACATTAATTGCTGCAGCTTCTTGATCAGATAACCAATCTGGCTTTTTTATAATGTTCTTCTTTGGAACTGAAATTAATTCAGCATATCCTCCCTTGTATTTTCCAAAACCCCCTATGATTCCAAAAGAGACTCGTGAGACATTATTATCAAAAGCAGGATAGACAATTACTTTCTCACCTTTCTTGAAACCTGCAAACTCTTCCAACAAACTGCCGCTGATATCGCAGCCTAAAATGTGTGGAAATGATACTGTTTTGCCCGCAATTCCATTTCTTACCCAGATATCCAAGTGGTTTACTGCACAATAATTTACCTTGACTAGGACATCTCCTTTCTCAGGTGCAGGATCTGGGATTTGTTCATATGACAAGACCTCTGGTCCTCCATGTTTTCTGATTACTATTGCCTTCAACTATTATTCCAACATGAAATTATTATTTAAAGAACACAAGGACTCATTATGGAGATCCTACAATTGTGGTATCAAGGATGCAAAACCTGTACTTGGAATCTGTGTGATAAACGAGGATGGTAAACTACGATTTAGAACAATATTGAGGTTGATGATCCCATATTATCGTACTAGGCTTTGGGAGAGACGAGTCTTGATTTGAAAAAATTCTTCAATTGAGAAATTCTATTTTGCACTTTGATCCATCTGGATCATTCCAAAGATATTTCCCTCCGTATCCATACATGTTGCAAAATACCCTACTCCTGGAATTGGCATCTTTGGTATGAGTACTTGACCGCCTTTTGATGCGATTTTTCTCGTATATTCATCAAGAGATGGAACATCTATGGTATTTGTCATGCCTATCTGTCCTGGCATTCTTCTTGCCAAGCCACCGTTAATTCCAGGTTGCTTATTTTCGCCAGTCTTTATCATCCAATATTCCATAGGGCCATCCCACTTGTCAAATTTCCATCCAAATACTTCTTGATAGAATTTTTGTGCCCGTTCTGGGTCATCTGAAGGAATGTCAAAATGTGTAATTCGTGGCATTATACAGCTATACTTTTCATATTATTTAAATCTCAAAAGATAACCTGTTGACTAGATTTTGTTATTTTATGTTGTGCATAGCTTTGAGATCTTTTGCAAATGGCTCCAATCTTTGAGGAATTGCAATATCTATGGTATCCTTTAATGATAAATTCATGCTCTTTTTCTTGTTCCACACTTCAGAGTTGAATTCCGTAATTTCTTTTGTATGTTTTGTCCAGTCTTCATGTCCTTCTGGCTCTACAAATTTTTCATGGTGTATCGTTTTCTGAGAATATAGATTCTGCCATAAATAATCTGTGATAAATGGAGTGATTGGAGCAAGCAATGTCAGAACAGAAGATAGTACCTTGTGAAGGGTAAAGATTGCCCCATCGCGCTCTTCTTCGGTAAAGTCAGAACTATATGCTCTTCCCTTTACCATTTCAATATAATGTGCAGCAAATAAATTCCATGTAAATTCTCTTAGCACAGTAGCTGGAATAAAGAAGTTATACTCGGTGTATCCCTTCTTGCATTCTAAAATTACTTTGTCAAGTTCAGAGAGTATCCACTTGTCAGAGGGACTAGGCTTGCCAGATTTTACTATGGAAAATCCAGAAAGAAATCTTGAAACGTTCCAAAGCTTACTTAGGAATTTCTTTGTAGCCTCTATTTTCTGTTCAGAGCATCTAAAGTCATAACCCACGTTTACCTCACTTGCGCTCCAGAATCGAAAAGTATCTGCACCAAATTTTTGTATGACTGGTAAAGGATCTATTACATTTCCTTTACTTTTACTCATCTTTGCACCGTGTTCATCCACGCCATAGCCCATAATCCAGGCATCACTCCATGGGGTCTTGCCAGTGAGTTTCTCGCATCGTAATATGGTATAGTACAACCACGTACGCACTATATCCTTTGACTGTGGTCGTATAGTAGTAGGATATGTTTTGTTAAAAAACGCCTCATCTTGCTTGTATTTTGTGATATACAGGGGTGATATGGAAGAATCCATCCAGGTGTCAAATGTACGCTGCTCTCCTACAAATTCAGTAGAATCACACTTGGTACATTTTGTTATTGGGCTAGAATCCTTCCAAGGTTTGTAATATTTTCCAGGTTCAGGTACATGTGGTTCATTGCACTTTTTGCAATACCAAATGGGTATTTCAGTTCCATAAAATCTTCTTCTGGATATGGGCCAATCGATTGATATTGATTCAAGCCAGTTCATCAAGATCTGTTTGTGCATTGGAGGATGGAAATTAATTTTTGATCCAAGTTCCTTTATCTTATCAACTGAATCCTTTTGTTTTAAATAATATTCCTCCATTGATATTATTTCAATTGCAGTCTTACTTCTCTCTGATATTGGAGTTCTGTGATTAATGTTGTCAATCTTTTCAACAAAGCCTTGATTTGAGAGATCTTCAATTATCTTTTCTCTTGCTTGTTTTACTTTAAGACCTGCATATGCTCCTGCAACTTCTTTCATTCTTCCGTTCATTCCAACTGCAGCAATCTCTTCAAGCTTCAGATCTCGAAATAGCGCTACATCGTTTTGATCACCATAGCTACAAACCATTACAGCACCAGAACCAAATTCTTTTTCTGCAGATGGATGTGCCTTTATCTCAACTTCTCTATTTATCAAAGGAATGGTAACTTTTTTTCCAATAACGTCTATGTATCTTTCATCTTCTGGATTTACAATTATGGTCTGACATGCACATAATAATTCAGGCCTAGTACTTGCTATTACAATGATTCTTTCAGATTCCTTTATCTTGAATTTCATATGGACTAATTTTGTAGGAATATCTTCGTAAATTATCTCGGCATCTGCTATGGTAGTACCTGTTACC
>JBGPGB010000192.1:0-4136 GCA_041483595.1 Nitrosotalea sp. | reverse complement strand
CGAAGCTCTTTCAGCCATTTCGCCAATTAAAATGAACTTCATTAATAAGGCGAAGAAACTCAATAACAACCAAAGCAGCCAACAAATATTCAACTGTTAGAAATTCCATGTTATTCCTCTATATCATCCCAGTTGCCGGTAAACAACCGAAATTCGCCCTTTAGATTATCTAACCACCAGTAATTACCGCCTCGTGGTTTCCCCATTAGTAAGTAATGGTACTTGAAGCCATGTAATTGTAACCAATCTTCGGTGACTTGTCTATCCTTTTCTTCTCTTGCCGTGAAGAAAACTATGAAATCACCAGCATCATAAAATTTATTTATTTTAGTAACAGCGCCGTCAAAAACCTCGGCATAGGGATATAAGTGCGAATCTTCATTGTCAATATCCGTGCAGATAGTGCCATCTATATCAATTAGCCTGTTTTTCACAGGTCTTTTGATGTTTTGCAAAGCACTCATACTTTATGTTTCTCCCGCACTGATTGCACTTGAAACAGCATGGAATAAAGTGAACGACATTAGATGAAGAATGACATTTGCACTTACAAACTTCATCTTTGACTTTCGCTTCTATTAGTATAGATTCATTCATATTCGTATATAGAGCGCCTAGGGGAATTTGAATCCCCATCTCTGACAAGGCAAGCCAGCATATTACCTAGTTAATACGATAGGCGCATAATCCTAAAATTCAATGTATCTGTCATCGCCTTGCCAACCGTTTAACATTTCGTCTTCTGCCAGTCTTTCTTCGAGATATTGAATAACACGCCCAACGTCTTGAGTCATGCTTTGGTCAATACCTTTAAGGTATCTCAATTCATCAATCAGTGATGCACGACAATCTTTGCAAACTGCGTATTCTATTTCACATTCACAGCACTCAATATCATGTCTCAGTGATAATCTTTCTGCCTTTATACCACTGATATGTTCTCTGACTTGTTGTGGCGTCATTTTCATTCTTCTATCTCCAAAGAAGCCGTAAGATTTATTCTTCTTCTCTTGCCATGAATACCGAAATGAATATCGTAAAAATCTGGAATCAATCCTTCATCGGCTTTACCTGTTGCCTTAAAAACTAAATTGCCTTCTGTATCGGCAACATAAATATCGGTGTTTGGGTCTTTGGCAGTAATTACAAGATGATGATAAATTCTATTTTTGAAGTTTATTTTCCTCATATTTCAACTCTTAGATGAGTAGGCAAGTATCAGTAATATTATGGGAATTATTAACGCACCTTGACCAGAAAACATCAATGTTATACATACTGATATTAAGGCATATAAAATAAATGAATCTTTAACCATAGTCTCAGTGGGCGGGATCGAACCGCCGACCTTTGCCTTATGAGGGCACTGTTCTACCAACTGAACTACACTGAGTTATTGTGTCGGTTGTATCTTTGCTCTTTTGAGCGGTATTCACCCTACAACTAGGTATCCACCTATTGGTGGAATTTTGCCAGCGACACAGAGCGCTTACCTGCTATCTATTTATAGTGGTTTCTTGATATTTCCTTGCGGTGGTGGCGGATCATTTTTGGTCTTTTCCAGATATCCCTCGATAAAGTCCGCTAAGTTTTGACCCTTTTCTTCAAGATGCTTTCGCAATCTTGTAAGTGCATCCAGGCAAGGATCATCAGGACCACCAGATTTACCACCTTGAACTACTTTTCTTCGGATTCGTGCTACTCATTTTTCCCTCTTATTGGTAAAAGATAGATGTACCATCATCGCCAATTTGCCAGTGAATATTGAAGTCTTTTTCCAGAATACCCACAAGATCACCACGGGCCTTACGAAGAGCGCCGGTAATGACAGCAGAATAAACATCTTCCGTGAGTTTATATTCGCCGATATTTTGAGTAACTCTCTTAATCATGCGAATTAATTGGTAAGGATCAACCTTGTGTTTTTCACCAGCAATGACAATTTCTTTGGCTTTGATCTGAACGATATTGTTGCCCTTGCGGATGACAATATCGTTTTTCTTCCTTATGGGAGCAAGACCTTTCTTTTCCTCGACCTTTGCTAAACTTTTGGTTGAAGATTCTTCTTCATCATCAACCAATTCAGCATCCTCGACGATTTCATCAGGTGCTTCTTCATTTTGCTTTTTCCACGGAATGATTGCGCTCATTTTTTCTCCTTCACTTCTTTGTCGTTGATACAAATACCAAAGTTGTGTTCTACTTCGTGCTGAATAATAAAGCCGCCTTCCCATCTACCAATATTCTTTTCTATTGTTCTTTGACCACGAAGATCAAAATACTCAAGATCAATCAAATTTGCTCTCATAACCTTGATGTTTGCCTTCAACCTAAGTGCGCCGCAATTAGTATCTGTTTCCGTCTTATCGGCAGAATATTTTGTAATTTTTGGATTGATGCAAAACTTATTCTTGCCCTTGTTTTTGTAGCCAATGATATTCCAAGGAACACCAAGTTTTGCTCCACTAATACCCATAGGTGCGCCCGTACTATCCTCAAATGATGTCATATTCAAGTGGCTGTCCATGTAGTTGACTATATCCATAATCAACTGACGAAAGAATGGACTTGTTTTGAATAGGCGCATATTCACTTGGAATACTGGCTTATGGAGTATCGTTTTGTCATACTCGTTTTCATCAAATTCTTGAACGAGGTAATCGGTGATTCGCATACTTTACTTCCTCAAGTTAGCCCCATCATACCACGTCTAATTATTAAGTCAAGTCATAAGTTGGATGAATATACATTATTTTGCCACTTTGAAAAACGCCCTTTTCTTGAAAAACTGGCATATGGCTTCCATAACAAACTGTACTGTTATTGAAAGCATATTTGTTTGGATGCTCTTTAAGTTTGTTATTTTCAAACTCTATAGCATCGCCACAAACAGGGCATCGAACTTTGATTTCTTTTTTCATACTTCAACTAAATCAAAGGATATAGGGATTGATGAAATTAAAAAACACTTTGCATTGTCTTTTAACTCACCAGAAAGTTCTTCTATTTTTATTTCCGACTTTGCATGTCTGTATTTGTTAAGTTGCTTCACGGCGAAAGCAAATCTTTTCTTTTGTTTGTCTTTAATGCCCTGTTGAAATTGTATAGCGTCTCTGTCGAATGCCCAACTTAAAACTTTATCGCATGATCTTTTGGTTTTAATTTCACCATCAGGTTGTGGTATCGCAATTGTCCAGGCCCAAAGATTCAAACCATCAATGACATAATTTGGATTTTTCTTTTTCCAAATTTTCATTTTTAAGTTAATCCAAGCAAGTGTGTCCGTAATAGCTTGTGCCGGGCCTTTATCCTGGTGAAAGTATTCACGGACATCCTTTCTGGTTTTGGCAACGTTATCAAACAGTATAACGTTTATTTCAAAACACTTCACCATTTACAGAACCCTTGTCAGAGTTTGCCTTGATTTCCTCATTGTACACATTTACAAAATAAATGACAAGCCCAATTATTTATTTAATGGTGGACTATGGTATTGACCAGTCCAAGATTGGAGCAAGAAAGGTAAAGAGTAGTTTTTATTTTGAAACCAGAAGCCATTAGAATACTGTCCAAGGCTAAATCGGCTATTGTCGTAATTATCCTTGAGGGTTAGATGGCAAAAAGTTGTTGAGGGAACATAAGCATCATTTACTATGCCCCAATTGCATTTAGGTTTTAATGGAGTAAATTTCATATAATATCTATTCAAAACATTAATTAGTTTTTTGAACAGTAGCACAAAGAGGACAACAAGCAACTAATAATTGTTTTTCCTCTAAGTAAATCATATTTTTATCAGACCTTGGATAAATGTCAAACTCTATTCCGCATCTTGGACATTCGAGAATAGCCATTCTTCCATTATCTTCACGAACTATGAAATTTGCCTCAATAATATTCTTATTTTTGTTTTTCATATTGGACCGTGAGGGAATCGAACCCTCGACTTCAACAGGGCATTTTAGCTTTCTGTTTTGTCTGCCATAAACAGCCCACGTTAATCCTATCTATTGGTGACAGTAGATAAATCAATGAACTCATTATCATTATCCCATCCTCCTGTATTTAACACAGGAACATATCCAAAATTTGATCTTTCTGGAATGGGATTCTTAAACGGATTAACTGGATTTATT
>JBGPGB010000191.1:0-4159 GCA_041483595.1 Nitrosotalea sp. | reverse complement strand
TGTAAAGAATTTAGAGGGATTGTTTGAGCAAATAAGATCAAGTCTTAAACCCTATGGATTATTCATTATGTTGGAATATGTAGGACCAAGCCAATTTCAGTTTACCACAAAATCATGTGATTTGATAAATGAAATCTTGGGCATTCTTCCAAAAGAGTTTAGGAAGCTGAGTTCAGATCCAACCAAAACTAAAGATAATTTTACAAAAACAACTGTGGAAATGATGAATACATCAGATCCATCAGAGGCAATAAGATCCGCAGAAATTATTCCACTTGTTTCCAAATACTTTACAATTCTTGAAAAAAAGAACTATGGGGGCACAATCTTGCATATGTTATTACAAGATATAATCTCAAATTTCAATCATGAGGATTCTAAAGATATGACTATTCTCAAATTACTGATCCTTTTTGAGAATATATTGATACGTGAAAAACTTATTGATTCAGACTTTGCATTTCTAGTGGCATCAAAATTGGCCTAGATAGATTTTTTCTTTAATCTAACAATTCTGTTCTTTATGCCTTTGAGAAAGTCTATTCTTCAGTGCTACTTGTCTTTGTACCATTCTATTGTTCTTCTTATTCCATCTTCGAGTGATATTCTTGCCTCAAAACCCAAGTAATTCTTGATCTTTTTCAAGTCTGGCTCAAAGTGGCAAGTTTCAGTTTCCCTCATTGGGAGATACTGTAGTTCCATCTTCTTTCCTAACATCTTTGAAATTAATATGGCAAAATCCTTGATGCGGATAGTATCTTTGCTGCCTACATTGAAACTTTCCATTGAAGCACTTTTATTGGAAAGTACAAGATTTAGCAAATCCACTACATCATCAACATAAATGTAGTTCAACTTCTGTTCGCCCCCCAGTATGTGAATTTTTCCTTCTTTTATGGCATCTTTGATAATTACTTGGGCTCCATATTGATCTCCACCTGGTCCATAAACGTTTGTCAGACGTAAAATTGTGTAATTCAAATTTTGCTTTACTCCTGCAAGTTTTACTAGGGATTCACCAAGCATTTTTGTTAATCCGTATGTATTGTTTGGAACCAAAGGATCGTCCTCTTTGGTGGTATTGTTTGTTGTTTCACCATATACTTCTCTTGAAGAGATGAAAATTATACTAGAGCCAGTTTTGATACAACCGTTAATTACATTATGAGTACCATAAACATTAATCCTAAATGCTGTTTCAGGATTATTATGACATTTCTGTATTCCAGTTAGAGCTGCCAAGTGAATCACTGTATCAGGTCTATGCTTGGAAATAACATCTATGACTCTGATGTCATCCACATTTCCTTCTTCTATTAGGATGTCTGCAAATTCTGGTATTTTGCTTGCCCTTAAAATAGTCTCAGGTGTTGCATACACTATGATTTCATGAGTGCCAGAAAACTTTTCTATGAATTTCCTTCCTATGAACCCAAGGCCACCTACAAGTAATATCTTCACCTCTTTGTTGAAGAAATTCTGATAGAAATAGTTGTTGAATGTCAATTTCTGTCAAGGCAAGATTATATTTGAAAGAGTAAACCAACTCACCAATGTTCATAGTTTTGCGTTATTTCAAGGCATTAAAGGACAGCCGTTCTTTGATACTTGCCTTTGCTACTGGAGAACTTAAAAATAGGTATAGAAATTCTGTACTAGGATTTCTCTGGTCTATACTCGAGCCATTACTCTTACTCTCTGTGATTTATGTTGTATTCTCATCCATTTTAAAACAAACAATTCCACACTTTATAATTTATCTACTACTTGGATTAATTGTATGGAATTTTATTTCAAGGAGTACAACTTCCGGTCTTCATAGTATTTCAAGTAAAGGCGCTCTACTTTCTAATGTATATTTCCAAAGAGCAATTCCTGCAATAAGCTCAACACTATCAGCGTTATTTATGCTGGCATTAGAATTTATAATATTTGTAATATTTTTGGCAGTATTGGGATTTGTGCCTCCCCAAACCATAATATTTCTTCCATATCTAGTTTTTCTTGCATTTGTAATATCTTTAGGACTATCTTTACCTCTGTCTGTTCTTAATGTTCTTTACAAAGATGTTCAATTCATTTGGAATATAATTATAACAGCAGGATTTTTTGTTCATCCTATAATATACACAATCGACATGTTGCCTTCTGGAATTCGAGAAAAACTTACTCTAATTCCTACTGTGAGACTTTTTGATATGATGCACAAGACAACAATTTTTGGTATCACTCCATCAGTATGGGATTTTCTATACGTATCAGTAGCTGCTTTTACAATTTTGTTTGTCGGTTATTTTATCTATAGGATATTTGAGCCTAGGATTGCTGAGGAAATTTAGATGATAGACTCTGTAGAAGTAGAACACGTATCAAAGAAATTTAAGATATATCATGAGAGGAGAACTTCTGTTTTTGATGTTGTTAGCAGTCTCGTAAACAGAAATTCTCATTTTGAAACAATGATGGTATTAGATGATGTTACATTTTCAGTTGAGAAGGGTGAAACATTTGGAATAATAGGTAATAACGGGAGCGGAAAAACTACCCTCTTAAGACTAATTTCAAAAATATTCAAGCCAGACAAAGGCGTAGTCAAAACCCAGGGAACAATAGTTCCTCTTTTGCAGCTTGGAATAGGATTTCAGCCAGAGCTTACTGCCATTGATAATATAATCACATATGGCATATTATTGGGGTTTGCAAAAAAATGGATAAAAGATAGGGTACCAGAAATTCTAAAATATGCAGAGCTAGAAAAGTTTGCAGATACAAAAATAAAGAATTTTTCCTCTGGAATGTATTCTAGATTAGCATTTTCTACAGCAATTCAGGTTGATCCTGATATTCTTATAGTGGATGAAGTTCTTGCTGTGGGAGATCTTGGATTTCAAGAAAAATGCCTACAATCATTTGATGAAATAAGAAGAAAAGGAAAAACTATACTTTTTGTATCTCATGATCCAGGCCAAATTCTGAGAATGTGTGATAGGGTGATGATGCTAAATCGTGGTAAGATGGATAAAATAGGTGACCCTCAAGAAGTGATCAATTATTACTTGAAATCCACATTAAAAACTGGATAGATATTGAATTTTTTCTATAACAAGAAAATAACATATCATACTTCTAGATACAAAATTAAAGAAATTACAAAATTTCCAAACGAAAAGTTAATTTGCAGAATTGTGAGATTATCTCTGTTTTCATTTAAAGAATTATAGTTGAAATTTATTAGTATGAGTTCTTATACCTACATTTATGCCATTTAAATTCAAAAAATCAGAAATTCCAGAAGTAATGCTTGTAGAAGCTCAAGCATTTCCAGATGAACGGGGTTTTTTCATGGAGAGCTTTAAAGAATCTATTTTCACCGTCAATGGTATAAACACAAAATTTGTTCAAGATAATTATTCTCATTCAATTAAAGGAGTCTTGAGAGGATTACACTATCAAAAAAATCCAAAAGCTCAAGCAAAACTAGTGATGGTGACAAGAGGAGAGATATTTGATGTTACAGTTGACATGCGCAAAGGTTCCCCCACATACGGAAAATGGATCGGCGAAATACTTTCTGAACAAAATCACAGACTACTTTATGTTCCAGAAGGCTTTGCACATGGTTTTTGTGTAACAAGTGACAAGGCAGATGTACTTTACAAGGTCAACTCAGAGTACTCTCATGAGCATGAGAGAGGGATTCTTTGGAACGATCCAGAATTAGATATAAAATGGCCGACGGACAAACCAATTATAATAAAAAAGGATCTTCAACTGCCTACCTTGCAAAATGCAGATAACAATTTTGTATATTGTATATAAAAATTATATTAATATTAATTAAATATGTTTTTTTCTGCAGTATAACTTCTAGATCTCCAGTATGCCCTAAGTAAACTAGTCATGGAAACTATGAACACAGGTTAAATGAATCAGTAATACTAGAAACTAGTAGAATCATGTGAAAAATATGATAATCATTTTAGTGAGGAGATTGGGAATTAACAACTACCAATACAGATATCATTTGCTGATACAATATTTCCTGCAAGTCTTATGTTTCCAGCCACATCCAATTTTTGGACAGGACTGGTAGTCCCTATTCCTACATTACCTAAGCTGTCTACAATTAACCTATCGCCTGCCAATCCACCAGCTGTTG
>JBGPGB010000190.1:0-4179 GCA_041483595.1 Nitrosotalea sp. | reverse complement strand
TGACTTTTAACAATAGTTTTAAACTAAAAAACAGGTTTTGCTTTCTTTAAACTCATGTAGGTTTTAAATTCGGCAACTAGTGTCTGGTGTCCTTTGACATCTTGTAATACGACACAATACATGTCATAAAATGAAATACCAAGCAATTGGGACTCTTTGTCGAGTTCAGAAATTTCTTGTAAGACTCTTGGGTCTTTGGTTTCTACTACAAAATTGTCCACTAGACGTACGAATTCATCATCCCATTGGCTCATTTCTACCAATTTATTACAAATTCTGCTTTATGGACTAAAGTTGTTAGATTAGACCAACTGCTTAATTTTTTACTTACAATATTTACAGCAATTGTATTAGAATGGTTATGTAATAGAATGTTCATTTGGAAAAATATTTTGCATTACGAGTGTTTCGCATCTAGTGGTCTCGCATCACCTGCCATATCCTTTAACTAGGAATTGCACATATTGGAATCATGGGCCAGAAAGCATCAGGGATAGAGAGATTTCTTGCCCCCTCACTAAACAAAATAGAGGAAGAATTGAGTTCAATTCATACTGAAATTAATGCAGTAAAGGCAAGAATGGATAAGGTAGACGATAGGTTGACAAAGTTAGAAGAGGGATACAATCGTCTCATAACTAAGATAGATAAGGTAGACAATGGACTGACAACCGAGGCCCAAGTCTTGTTTGATAGTATAAATGACAGGGAAAAGCAGAATCGAGACGAAATTGATGTTCTAAAACGCGTCATAGATGTTACACAAAGAAGACTAGTCATTTTAGAAGCCAACATGAAAGAACTTGGCAAATGAAGGGTTTCAAGTAATAGAAGACCTGAGATCTCATCCTATTTTAGACGGTTTTCCGATCTAATACCCAAGTTATCCGTGCACAGTAATAATTTAATACATATTTTTTCCATTATCAACCGTGCAAACAAAGAATATCGGTCTTAGAAATATTGAGGTAGCAGATACAAAAATTTCCGCAATAGATGGAATTAATGGTAAACTCATCTACAGAGGCTATGATGTTTTAGACCTAGTGAAAAAGTCAACCTTTGAGGAGGTATCATGTCTTCTCCTCAACGAAGATTTACCAACACAGGATGTGCTAACTTCCTTCTCAGAGATACTAGTGGTAAACCGTGAAATCCCAGAAGGCTTGGAGAAAACTCTAAGAAATATACCCAAGACTGCAAATCCAATGGATGTATTACAATCCACAGTTTCTTTAATGGCAGCTTATGATGATGAAAAAAAAGATGATAGAGACACTAACTATCACAGAGCAATTAACTTGATATCAAAGATTCCAATCATTGTTGCATGTTGGCATAGAATAAGAAACGATAATGATATAATCCAGCCATCAAAGAAGCTAAATCATGCTGGCAACTTTTTGTACATGCTTACTGGAAAAGAGCCAGATACCGAGGCTGCAAGAATTTTTGATATTTGTCTGATATTACATGCAGAACATAGCTTCAATGCATCTACATTTGCAGCACGTGAGGTTGCATCAACACGTGCAAACATGTATGCTGCAGTAAGTGCGGCAGTGGGAGCTTTGAGCGGAGAACTGCACGGTGGTGCAAACTTTCAGGTGATGAAGATGTTGTTGGAGATTGGCTCAGAGGCTAAAGTGGAACAATGGATTACAGACAAGCTTGTACACAGCCAAAAAATAATGGGTATGGGTCATGCAGTATACAAGACATTTGATCCAAGGGCTGAAGTTCTCCGAGAGCTTTCAAGAAGACTAGCTGAAAAAACAGGTCAGCCATGGTACAGTGTAACAAAGAAAGTAGAAGAAATCACCGAGAGGGAGATGAAGAAAATCAAAAGTTCAGATATCTTTCCCAATGTTGATCTCTACAGTGCATCGGTGTATTACATGCTAGGCATTCCAATGGACCTTAACACTCCGATATTTGCAATATCTCGAGTTTCTGGATGGACTGCACATATTATTGAAGAGAAATTCGCAGAAGCTGCACCAAAGCCAATGCTGTATAGACCAAAGGCAGTATATGTTGGGAAATATTGCGGACCATCAGGATGCGAATACATTTCAATTGAAAAACGTCTATCACAAATTTAGGCTTTAATTTTCTTAGAAATAGGTAATCAGAATTATTGTGTTTTGTAAAATCAATTATAGAATTGCAATAATTTTAGTTTCTATTTGCAAGCCAGTCTTTTGCTTTCGAATCAACATCATGCCTGTGTAAGACATGAAATACCATTTCATAGAATGTAATCCCGCGTTTTTGTGCTTCACCATCAATCCACTTTAACCCTTCAGCAAGCTCAGGGTCATACTCTGAAAAGTCAACAAGTTCGTCGACCATATTTGTAAAGAAGGAATTTGCTTCTAACACGATAGCAGATTTTCATTTTTGTTATTCAGTGATATACAGAAAATATATTGACATATTTGGTAAATATGTTGACATGGAACACATCTATTATTTCGATGGTGATCAAAAAAAAATCTCATGGGTAATTGAAAATTCTCAAACAAGATCTGAAGAGAGTCGCACACATCCCGAATATTTTTGCAACAAGGTATCATTGGAACAATCAAAGTATATTGCATTACATGTTGGAATTTTTTGGGGCGTTGGAAGATTCATAATAAAAAATAAGGACATTGTAAAAGTCATGTTGGATCAAAAAACAATGTTTGATCGTCTAGTAAAAAACAAATTAACTGATGATGTATTCATTGAGAGAAGGATGCTATTCATTGATCAAATTATTCAGCAGAGAGATCTTGATATCAGATATCAGATAATAAATCCTGTTGAAAATAAAGCAAATAAGTTGTTATTGTCTAAGAACTAGACCAATATCCATCAAGTTTGTTCCTGTTGGACCCGTAAATACAAGTCCCCCATACTTTCTAAAAAAATTGTAAGAGTTGTTTTCATTAAGGTATGGCATGATCTTGTCTATTTTTCGATCTAACTTCCAGATCGCACCCGCACAATCAGTTTTGCCATCTACTCCATCTGTTCCAACTGATGCCACAATTGCTTTCTTGCCCAGTTTTGCAAGATCAATTGCGGTGTATAACACCAATTCTTGATTTCTTCCGCCCTTTCCTTTTCCTTTTACAACAACTGTGACCTCGCCTCCAAAAATTACACAATTTATTTTTTTATTGGATAATGTTTTTACAATTTTTTTACCAAGATCTTTTACATCTCCAGACATACAGTTTAGAACTTTGGTTGAAAAGCCAAGGTCTTTTGCACGTACATTCATTGCATCAAGACATATTTTGTTGTTTGAAATGATCTGGTTTTTTATTTTTTGCCTCTTTGGAGTCTCTGGAATTTTTCCTTGCATTCCAAGATCAATGTGTATCAGTACACTTTTTGGAACTGATCTTTCCAAGTTGTACTTTTTTAGAATCTTTTTGGCATCTGCAAATGTAGTTTTATCATAGTAAGTCATTCCTGATGCAATACTAGATAGATCATCACCTACAACATCTGACATTATAAGGGATACAGCATCAGATCTTAGATGCTCCAATAGTTTACCGCCCTTTATTTTTGAGAGATGTTTTCGGATACAATTTATCTCGTGAATATTTGCTCCACACTTCAACAAAAGATTAGTTACAACCTGTTTTTCATTTAGTGTTATCCCATCAGGTAGGGTAACTAGCGATGAGGTACCACCAGATATTAGAAAGATTAAAAAGTCATCTGCGTTTGTATTGAAAAGAAAATCAAGAATCTTTTTTGCTGCAATTACACTATTCTTGTTTGGTACAGGATGACCAGCATGTATCACTTTGAATTTTCCAGGCAAATTTGTTTTTATTTTCTTTTGAACAACCAACAATCCACCATCTACATCAGTAAGAGAATGTACTGCCTCTGCCATAGAGTAAGCAGCCTTTCCCATTGCAATGATAAAGACTCTTCCATATTTTTTTAAAGCAATTTTTTTACCACAAACAAACAAGATATCATCTCTGATAACTTTTTCAATTTGCTGACTTGGATTAGATGCTTCAAGACCAGCCTCTAGAATTGATAATGCCTCTTTTTTTGCTGGAGTTGTAGAAAGTAACCTGAAATTTTTAATTATCATTTAATGTCATCGTGTAATAATTAAAATTTGCTTGATTTTGAGTCTTTTTATCAGATCCTGAGAAT
>JBGPGB010000189.1:0-4187 GCA_041483595.1 Nitrosotalea sp. | reverse complement strand
TGGCTTGTATTGTGAAGCGTAAATTTGTACAGGAATGGTCTGAATTTGAAGTGGTTTGAGCGTGATTTGACTTGTCATGTTGATAGAATAATCAATTGTATAATTTAATGGCAATACAGGCGATTTTGTAGATAAGGCCCCTTGAGGATTCTCTTGTAACATGGTCATGATGACAACTAATACTATCCCAAAAATCAAAATAGTAAGAATTATTGCAATGTGTAAAGTTTTCATTTTTATTTTCTGTTTTTCCTAATTAGAATTATTACTACAAATATTCCGGCTATGACAAATCCTATAATCATATACGATAAAATAAAATTAAAAGGACTAGCCTCGATTGCTGGATAATCTCTTGTAAGATTAAAAAGTTTATACGATACTACTGAATTGTTTTGCAAACTGATTTGAACAACAAGGTTTTTGGTGTTGTTCAAATTGATGTTAATTCCTTGATATGTCCCATTTGGTGTATATTCTGTTCCAGTGGACATAAATTCACAATAGGTACTATCATCTATGATCTTTTTAGTTGCAGGATATGCCAAAACTATTGATTCAACTTGTTGTCTTGTGGATAAACTCTTGACATCGTATTGAAGATCTGCCTGAGTTGGATCCGTACAACTCAACTTGGCAGTTTTGACAGACGTCTGAATAATTTCATATGAGGCAATCATTATTGCTATTACCACGATTCCAACAATTATTGCAAGGTGTAGAGTTTTCATTTTCTAGTTGCCACTTGAATGGGTAACATTGGTGCTTACTAGTAGTTTCATTTTACCATCATAAAATGTCAAACCTGCCTGAGGATTTGTATGAATACTAAAATGAGTTGAGGGCTGTGGCACAAAACAATGTTGATCACCCACAAAGATTTGCAATAATTCACTTGTACCATCTGAAAACTTGGCATTAGCCCAATAGTAACTTCCACCACAGCCCCAAGCTGGTAGCCCTCCTCTAAATCCACTTGGAAACAAGGTAAAAATTACATCATGAAATGAAATTTGCGCTGGATGGTAATAGGCATCATCTGTATAGTTTGCTGTCTCAAAATAATATGCTTGATTTTTCAAAGTGGCTATTCCTTCAGTATTATTCAATCCCGTCATAGGATTTGGTTGCGGCACATTCGTGGCCCATCTATGCTCAACCAATACTATTGCAGTATCAGATGTAATACATGCAGGAGAACCATCTTCTGCTTTAATTACAAGTTGAAGACCTTGTTTGCATTTTACATCTTGCGCATTAATTCCGGATTTGAATTGCTTTAATGGAGAAAGAATTGGCGACTTGCTGGAATCATGTATTGCTTGAAAAATTGTTGAGATTTCGTTCTTGTTGCCAGAAACGCTTGCTACATAGTTTGCAATTTGTGTAGGCACAAAATTCCACTTTACTATTTCAGGTCCACTGCACGCTTGCATTTCCAGGTTTTGTGTTTGATTGAAAACTTGTTGTCCAGTGTCTTCATTTTGTATTGTTAGTGTTACTGGAACTGTTCTTGATTCAGGAGAATTATTCCATACATTATCGTCACGTAGTATTGCTGTGTGATTAGTCAATGGAATGTAAGGCATGTTTTCGTTCACATCTTCAATGTAGATGGTTGATTGGGCTGCTGCTCCTAATGTTGGAGGAGATGGAAGCGTATATGGTTCAACAAAGCTGCGTACATCACATGCTCCGCCTGCAATTTGTGAATATGGAGACATTGTATTGATCCCGTCCAGTTTGTTTATGTAAAAAATTGCCTTGTCGCCTATCTCAAATTGTGGATATGGCATACTGGTATTGTTGTCAGGTTTGTATCCTGCTACAGTTATAGAATCAGAAGTTTGTGGATTTTTAAAATATGTGTCAACCTTTATTTGATAATAATAGTAATCGGGTCCAGGCCCTGTTTGTTTTGAAATGACTTGACCGTGAAATACCATATCACTTTGCTTGTAAAGATCTTGCGGAGACACGTATGGAATTGCTATTGCATTTTGAAGAGACGATATGGTCAAGACACCGACTACCATTATAATTATTGAAAGATGTAGAGTTTTCATTTCCTTATTTTACAATGAGAAAGTTAACTCCTCCTTCCTGTGCAAATATGGTAGAATTTGCATCGCCGCTAGTAGCTTTTATTGGAATATTAAGAGATCCTCCCTGGCCTACGAATTCATCCCCCAGAGTAGCGGGAACTGAGACATACATCTTTACTATATCTTCACCACCTGCTGCAATTTTTATTGGCATTGTTTCTTGGAATGAAACAAGAGTTCCTAGATCTAGACTGCCAGAAATTAAATTTCTAGTCTCTTCTGCATTCAGTCTTTGCTCTGGTGTTGTAGACGAGGCAAGATGTGCGGGATAAAATATCGTGCCAAAAGGTGGACTCAGAGTTACATAGACAAACGGAAATGGATGGATTCCTGCCAGATGTCTCACATGCAGATCAATCGTAGTGGTCGTTCCTCTTGTCAAGTTTACTTGGTTTATGGATGGCTCAATTACTACTGCCGACCTACCACCCTGCGCAATGTAATCATACGGTGTTACAGATGTAAAGGCAATTCCTGTGATTCCCTGTGTTTTCATGTTTAATGTTTGATTATCTATGCTCACTAGCAGTTTTATTTTTCCATCATAAACTGCCAGTCCAGCTTGCGGGTTTGTGTGATTTGTCAAATCAGTCTGGGTATAATTTTCTCTGCAAGGCATACCTGGAATGCCCACTCCCAATGATTCATGTGCCTCATCTGGAAACTTTACATAAGATCCAAAGTTAGTATTGCCACATGAACCTACAGGACCACCAGAAAATGGTCTTGGAAAGAAAGTAAACATCACATCATGAAATGACTCTTGTACACCTTCTCCCCGGTAGGTAGTCATTGTATCATTTACTGTAGTAAAATAATAGGTCTGATTTTCCAAAATAACTATTCCCGCATCATTTTCAAAACCTATAGGATGAACTCTCATTCCAGAAGATGTTAGAAACAATGTAGTCATTACAATAATTACTACTAATACCATTACAATTATTGAAAGACGTAGAGTTTTCATTTTGTACACGTACTGGACTATCATCGTTTAAAAAAGTGGTGTAGATTTCCCTCCAGTCACATTTATCTTGCAGATATGCAAAAAAAGAAAATGAACAAAAAACAGACATTACTTGTCACATTATTTTCCATAGGAATTATTTTTGTTATTTCAGGTTTGGAGCTTAATACTATTCGCGCACCAATGACAAATGAAGAGATCGGCCAATACAAAAAAGAACTGTCAAAATCAAAGTGGTGTCAGACTCCAAATTGTCCTAGTCCTCCATTTTTTGCAAAATTACCGTATCAAGGAATCGGTCAGACATCATACTATATCGGTACTGTGAGTCTAGTTTTTGGTTCCATCATATCGATAAGAAACAACATATCAATTTCAAGACAATTTTCATCATATTGGATATTTTTTGTCGGTACTATCATGACATCGGTGATACTCGCCGTATTGCCAATACGCATACCGCAGATACAGACAGAACCGTTTTGTATTGACCCATTATGTCCTATCGGAGGATTATATTTTACTACTGATCCTTCACTTATCTTTCCACTGTTATATTCAGGAATTGCCATGGCGATTGCTGGTGGAGTGATTTATCTTGTAAAATCAGGCAAGTATTCCAAGATGTAGAGTTTTCATTTCTTACACATACTGGACATGTATAGTTTAAAAAACTGGTGTAGAATTTCTTAATCTTTAAAGATCTGAATTTATCGTAATACTTGACCACTGGTCGCATCTATCACGTATCCCCATTCACGATTTGATAGTATGTTGGGGGGTTTGCCAGTGGCTTTAATCATCCAGACATACTGACCGTCTTTAAGATTGTGTCCATAAATTTCCTGAGGTTCAATGCATGGACTCTGTAATGGACAATATGGTGAGATATATTTCAGGGTTTTCTCATCCACTAGAAATGTCCATTTCTCAGTTTTTACATGCAATAGTCTTGCATCCATTGTGGTTTCATTAAGAAAATTTTGATTCCAGTTGCCCGTTCTGATTGCTATCTGTAATGCCTGATCTTTTGATATCAGGTGTGGTGATTGAGTATAGTCATAAATAATCAACAGACCACTCGCTGCTCCAATTGATATCAAAATTATTGATAT
>JBGPGB010000188.1:0-4192 GCA_041483595.1 Nitrosotalea sp. | reverse complement strand
ATAGACGTCAAAGGAGTGGTTCTTTTCTGTCTCTACAATGGATTAGATTATTACCTTTACTGTTGTCTTGAACATGGAAGACCTTACAAGTTGATTTTCTTTTGAAGGATTTATTTCAACTATGTTAAAGGTTACCAATTTGTATTTGTCTTAGGTGCGGACCCGGGGGTCTAAGTGCCGTTATAGGTTCAATATTGAGATTTTTCTTCATAACCTGTTTCCCAATAAAGAAAACCATTTCCTACATAAACATGAAACCCTTTATTGATTTTCAAAAGTTGTGGATCTACATTGGTACCAATAGGAGTAATTGTTATCTCGGCTGGTGATTTTGTAGCCTCTAAAGCGAACATAATGTGTATATCTTCCATAACTTGCGAATATTCGTAACTACCCTCTTTAGCATATTTTCTACCATCCTGATCAATCAATGCGCCTCTGTAACGTGGAAAATCTAGATCGTTCCAAGTAATTTTTTTCTTCCAATCAGTATCAGTCCAACTTAATGAGGCATACATTATGATTTTACGCATTTTTCATCAGATATTCTTTCTATCTGTAACTAGTTAATAGATACTTTTTTCTTAGCTGCTCTTTCAACCATACGAACCAATTTCGTATGATGAGATTCATCGGTAAATTTACTAGCACTGTCGTGGTAATCAGCCCATGTTTGACCAGATACATCAGACGGCGGTTTTTGACATGAGTGTTCTTTAATTGGAAGAACTCTTACATCCCATGTCAAGGCGACACCCATTTCGATCATTACATTAGGATTAAGATCAGATGCATCAAAAACCGCAATATCAGATGATATTATATCTCTGGCTATTTCATTAAACAAATGTTCACCATATCCAGCTTCTAATGGCTTGAATATCAGTTTAACAGGAATCACTCCCCGCATTGCATTATATTCATTTACTGCATTTTGAAACATAATTTCAACATATTTTTTCAATTTTTCTGTTTCATAATACTTTGATTGAAATTGATAACCCATAACAACATTAAGTATATTTTTCTCTGATTTTTTTGTAGAAACATATTCCCAATCTTGATCAGTAAAACCATAAGGAGATCCTACTGGATTTGGAAATCGTGTAACTTGTGGAGTAGAGCCCGAAGTATTTGTTTTAGTCTCCTGTTTTAATTTATTTTGATATTCATATTTTCCTCGTGGAGTAATTTTTACATTATAGAAAGTGTAGGGATTAGTTCCTAGAGAACGGAGAACTTCCACATACCCTTGATCACGTAAAAGTTCAACAGCATCATTAAGATCCTCTGGTTTTAGATTTGTCAAGGTTTGTAGTTCTTTCCCCCCAAAATATGCAGTTCCCGTTTTATCAATGGGCTGAGTTGCTAATGTTGAAAGAACTAACCATACATTTACTTCAATAGATGGAGTCATGATTTTCTCAGCATGTTAAAAGAAATATACTTTTTTAATACAAATTCAGATTTCATTCATTTCCGGTAAGCCCAAGATTTTCCTAACTTGGTTATATGTTCTAAGAGTGATTTCACCGTCTAGTTCTCCGTGTACATTTTCAGGTATGGATATTTCATAATCATATTCATGCGAGTCGTGAGACCAATTTAGGAATGTAGCCTGATAAATCATAACTTTTCTAATCAAATTAGACATAGTTTCACCACATGCATTAGCATATTCTTGAATCGCATCTAATTCCTTTTTGCTAACTTTTGCTGAAATTGTTGGCATGATCTACACGGTCTACCTTGATCTACCTTCAAAAGGCCACTAGAATAGACTTACTTTAGGTTCGAGTTTTCAAAGATTAGAACCTATGTAAAATTACATCAGTAAACATTTTAAATCTGTCATGGAAATAATTTCCGTGTCATTAGTTTTCCCTAGTAGAAGCTATCCAGCTAGGACTATGATATTCATAGATGGTGGATATTTGAGACGATGGATTGAAGAAAAATGTAATATGAAAACATGGGATTTTCCTTTTGGGGCTTTCTCTACTTATATTACTAGGAAAGCATTAGGTAGCACAGATAATGCCATTCTGATTAGAAGTTATTATTATGATGGAATAGTTGAATCGACCGATGTAGAACATCTTGATCAAAAAAACCTTTTCAAACATATCAACAATGGCTATCCCAATTACGAGGTAAGGCTCGGCAGACTGGTAAGAGACGGTAAAGGTAATTTACGACAAAAAGGAGTTGATGTCCTGATGGCGATAGATATGATAGAAAAAGCAAACACAGATCAATATGACTTAGCAATTGTTATTGCAGGAGATTTAGATCATCTGGAAGCGATACAAGCTGTCAAAACTAAAGGAAAACAAGTTTATGGGGTATATTTTGAGAAGAGAATAGCTGATGAGCTATTTGATAATTTTGACAATCATCTAAAATTTGAAAGTCAGGAAACAGAAATTTTCTTGAAATATGCTGAAGAGACGGATTCTACGTATAAAGAACAAGAAGAAAAGAAATGATCACATAACTTTAAAACAGAATTTCTGATCCATCAATATTCTTAACAATGATTCCATCATTTTCAATACGAAAATGATCCTGTAGTATCTCAAATTCATTCAAGTCTTTAGGATCAAGTTTTCCCTTCTTCTTGGCAAGTTCACGTATCAAACTAATCACAACAAACTTTAGCCTCATCATGTCCTTTTGCATGTTTTTGATCTGTTCTGGTTCAATGGCATTTTCAGAGATGAATACATTAAAAGCTGGAACTGCCTTGAGGTAATCTTCTAACAAATCGTCTTGAGATATACGATAGTAATTATCTCCAAGCCCTGTCGAATGTCCCATCAAAATTTCTACGTTGATTGATTTCATGTATTTTTCACCTACTGTTTTGAAATATTTTCTAAAACCATGATCAGCTTTGAATTCGTGTCTCTTCTTTCCATCTTCCAAAGGTTTGCGAAGTTTTTGAGCCCATAGAGCACGTTCTACAAGTCTCTTCAATCCCGTACTTCTCAGTTGTTTTGGAACACTAGCCATGCCTCTGCTCGATTTTGCAAGATCAAACTCGTCTCGCAATACCCACGTCTTGGCAGAAATTATTTCTCCATGACTTGCTCTAAAATCAATATACTCTTTGATAGAAAAATATGCTTCAGGAGTTATGAATGTGAAATATTCTTCAGGTTCTCCGCGATAAACAACAATCTTGGCAGAAACAACTTTACCATTCTTATCAATCGGTGTGATGTCTCCCCAACGTAGGTGATCCCAAGCACCTAATCTTATCCCTGAAGAGAGCATTGTCAAAATTGCAGGTTTCAATCTTCTATCAGGATATTTTAGAAGTGTTTTAATCTCTTCAAGGGTTGGAATCCTGTCATCAGAATGTTGCCTTCCTTTTGGCAATCCTCGTGTAATTTTTTTCCAGTTTAGAACGATATCATTCATTTCACAAAATAGCTTGATGGGCTTGTAATAGTTGGCTAGGGTAGACGCAGAAAGGTCTCCCTTTTCTACTCGCTCTCTTTGATGTCTCATGTACTTCATAACAGAAGAAACTGCCCAAGATGGATTTTCTCGGGCTTTGGCAACAAACGTATTTGATTTTGATTGTAAAGTATCCCCTTTCAATTCAATGAATTTAAAGAACAATTCAAGTCGCCTTTCGTATTTTTCCCTAGTCATTGGATTTGACAAGGCGTCTCGAAATACCATTAACGCGTCCTCATACACTTCTTCCATAGATTTGGTAACAGAAAAATCTTATTTAAGAACCGATAAAGTGGCGGGCCCGGGGGGATTAGCGTCTATAATCTACTAGTTCATGTTCCACTTTTTCGTAAAAACAAATCTGCTTCAAATGCATTAAATTTCAGAACTTGGTCATTATGCCTTGTAGTGCATTAACTAATTCTATACGGGTCAAATTTCTCGCCATAATATGTGATTGACATATAATAATAGAAGGTTCAATTTGTAACAAGATTTGCTTTTCCCTTAGTTAATACAAATAGGCCACTATTACAGGACATGGTCCAACCACTGAAAACCAGCGTTTGACAACGGGATTTGGATTGGGATTTGTATAGTGTACTTAATTGGAATATTAGCTCCCAATTTTTTTTTCGTTATTTTCAAAATTACTAATGAATTTTTCAATTGGAGGTATGACAAATGGTAAGTTAGATTTCTCATATTCCGCAATGAAGGATTT
>JBGPGB010000187.1:0-4227 GCA_041483595.1 Nitrosotalea sp. | reverse complement strand
GTAACGCTGTTGGTATATCCCATGAATCATGATACAATTTATAATTCTATAGCTTATATAGCTGAAACTGGCGAATCTATAGAATGTCAATTGACAGCTTTAGATTCAAAGGGTAATGTATATAATATAGAAACAATATGGACAAAAGATATTAACTAAGGAGTATGTATGATAGAAAATAGTCAATTAGAACAAAAACTAGAAAAATTGAAAGCTAAATTGCCAGAGAGTTTTTTAGATGAAGTAAAAGTAATGAATGAAAATGGCATGAAGGACACTGCTTTAAAATATGCAAAAGAAATGGAAAATATCGATGATAACCGTAAGGCTGATTCTAAATTACAAGCTATCATAGAGCAGAAAAAAGATTTGGATGCAGGATATAAGGACGCTAAGAAGTTTTCAAGGATGAAGATGCAATACGTTCTTGCCACTATGAAATTAAACGGAGTATAATGAGAATTCTTTCTTTGGACCCAGCTGGATCAGATTTCGGAATAGTTGGTATAGAGTTAAATAAAGAGTCTCAGTCATTGTCAATCTATTTTAATTTTTTACTACAATCCCCAGAGGATTTTAATATTAGTCAAAAAAATAATTATGTCGCTCATAGTGCGGCGACTATAATATCCCATATAAAACCAGATGTAATCGTAAGTGAAAAACCCTTTGGAATTGGATTTTCAAATCAGTCTCTGAAAGAACTGATAGGTGCGCTCAAAGCAGAAATTTGGCAGAATATTAAATGGCAAAGTGTAAGTGAGGCAAGAAGGGCAGTCATAGGAGATGGCCACGGGGCATCTGATAAACTTAAGACTTCTGAATGGCTACTTGAATATCCATGGTCTATCTCTGCGAAACGACTAATAAAATCACAGATTGATAATTCAGATATTAATAATAAAAAAGGGTTCGATATTTTAGATGCAATTCTTCATGGTGTATGTTATCTTGTAATAAATGAAGGTCTCATTGTGAGACATAAGCCGAAAAAAGAAAAAAAGAAAAAGTTAAAGCAGGAGAAATTATGAGTAGTCTATTTGATGAAAATGAATATGAAATGGATCGCGTTGATGATACATTGAATCAGGCAGTTGGCATTCAAACTAATTCTGTTACAATAGATGAAACTCTGAATGAAGCAGTGGCAAGAATTGAAGAAGCAAATCTTTGGAAAACTCTATATTCTACTGAAATATTTCCAGAAGGCTCCGCTAGAGATGACATAAGAATTCGATTAAATGAGAAATTAAAAATGATTGCTTTAGAAGAAATTCAAGTATTGCTAGGGATGAGGCAGATAGTGAAAGCGTCACTCTTAGATTCTCCAATGGAAGAATCTCAAAGGGCATCATTGCTCAGATTGGCATCACTTGATGATAATCAAATATCTGTTTTGACAAAATTAGCTAATCAAGTTTTACAGAGAAAGGAATCTAGTTCAAAACAACCTGAATCATACAAACCATCTGTAACAACAATTGCAAAAATTACAACTAACAGTTCTATTAATATGCCATCAAGTAAAAATGCTTCTTCTAACTCAAATGCCCAGGTTCAATCAGCACAGAAAAAAGCAAGAAAAGGGCAAACTAGATCTAAGGATGTTAAGCCTCTTCCTGTGCCTAGTGCATCAGAGCTGATAGCTAGTGGAGCAGTTAAAAGTAATACAACTGCTGTAGGAGTTGGAAATGAATTGGGCAAGGCAATAGGAAATCTTATACAAACAGTCTCACAAGGACAAACTTTACATGTAGATAAAAATAACAATAATGAAGGAGAGGATGTCAATGAACGATTCTAACAATACAGACAAACTAGAAACGACAAAAACAAAAAGCTTTACTGAGCGTTTTTTTGAACTAGAAGATCATGCAAATCAAACAACTGATTTATTTTTAAAATTTGCTCAATCCATGCAAGAATTGCAATTAGATATGAGCCGTTTACGCTCTGATCTTGATGGAGTCCTGGACTCTACTGGAGCTTTAATTTCCCTTATGAATGAAGGGAAACCTGTAACAAAAGATTCACTTGTTGAAAGAATCCTAGAAGATAGAGCTATGTCTATAGAGGCAAATGTTGCTCTAGCTGTTACTGACAAGAAAATCATAGCAACAGAAGCAATTGCTAATGACGATAGTATGCTTGCATATAAAATTAAAGATCGAGTAAGGTATGCATACAACAAAGTTGGTAATTTAGAAGATGCATTGAGAACAGGATTAGTAGGAAAGAAAAAAGGCGATATGGTTGAAAATGTTGAAATTCTTGGTGTGTACGAAGCAGCATCAACACAACCAGCTAATTCGTAAGTTGACAACATAGGAAGCATGATGAAAAAAAATGCTAATGCATCTGTTAATTATTTAACTGATGCACAAAAAGTCATAATAAAGACATACGCAAAGTTTGCTCGTAAATATAATTCTTATCCAAGTAGAACTGAACTTATAAAACTTGGAATAAGTCGAGACATGGTTAGACATCATTTTGGCAATATGGAATTTCTTAAAAAGAATGCCAAAGACCATGATCCTGTTTCATTTGCAAAAATTATCGATATAGAGATCTTTAATGATTCTGTATTCTCGGAATTAGAGAATAAGACAAAAAGACATAAAGTCTTTATAGTGCAAACAGTTGTGGCAGGTGCCCCAATTCATAAAAATTTGATGTTATCTGTTAGAAAGTATCTCGATATCAAAGGTGGAATGCATTTGATCATTCCTGCTGATTATGCTCTTCAAGATATCAGCCCTGAACTTATGGCAGATCCCGATGTAAACATAGTTTTTCGCACATTACACTTAAATTCTAATATATGTATCAATCCTATAAAGATTGATCCTAAACAGGTAGATCCTACGACTGGTCTAGATTCATTTGGGCATTCTGAAACAGTGATAATAGGATCACCGAAACAAAGAAGAATTTCAGTTGCCAATTCCAATAATAAATTAGCTCGCGTAATCCAAGCAACAGGTGCATTAACAAGACCTAACTATGTTCCTAGAGATGGCATTCCCAAAAGGCGTGATACTTTAGCAGAAAAACATCATAGGATGGGAGGAGTTATAGTTGAAATTGTTGATAATAAGCTATATCACTTTAGGCATTTTGAGATGTGTAAGGATGGATCGTTTAATGATTTATTTTATAACTATAACAAAGATGGAATGAAATTCGTAGGATGTGAGGCTATTGTTCAGGGGGATAAACACGTAGGCGATACAGATCCGTCTGTAAATGATGCAGTGGATGAGATATGCGCCATGGGAAAACCCACGTATCGCATAGAACATGATTTTTTCAATGGTAAAACTATCAGTAAACATTCAATGGATAATCAAGTGGAAAGAGCGCAATTGGCAGAGAATAAGCAGATAGATTTTTTAGATGAGTTAAAAATGACAGCAGAAGAACTTGTAAGAGTTAGAAAGTTAAAAACAGCTAAAATACACGTAATAGTTGAATCAAATCATAATGATTGGATTATGCAATATCTAAATAAAGGTAAATTTTCTGATGAAAGTAGATTAATTTCAATTAAATTACAAGCTGCTGCGATTGAAGGAACACACCCGTTAAAGGCAGCTATGGAACTATGCGGCGTAAAAGATGGAGATGATTTAAAGTTTCTAGAGGTAGATGATGATTTTATCTTATCTGGAGTAGCTTGCGGTAATCATGGACATCTGGGGGCAAACGGACGGAGAAATCCTGGTACTAAAGGAATGCTTAAGGCATATGGGAAATGTTTTTTTGGTCACGGTCATCATGGTGATATATGGCACGATGCTATAATGGTAGGAACATCTACATATCTTAAGGTAGGATATAATAAAGGAGCCTCATCGTGGGATCAGTCACAGGGAATTTTATATCATGATGGCACTAGACAATTGGTAAATGTAATATATGGCAAATGGCGACTAGAAGAACCAAGGCGCAATAAGAAAAAATAATTCATTCTCATTGTTCACGACATTTTAGGCGAAAATGAAGTATCATAAAAAAACTAGACATCAAAGAAATCACGAGACTGATAGTGATGAAAACTTTAAAGGAATCATAAGATCACAAAAAAAGATAATAAAAAGATTAGAACAAAGAGTTAAGTATTTAGAAAAACAACTGAATCTTACTGATGTCATTATAGATAAAATGGATGATTCAGATACGAAAGGATCAACATCATCTATAAAAAATTGTAAAAAATGTAAT
>JBGPGB010000186.1:0-4235 GCA_041483595.1 Nitrosotalea sp. | reverse complement strand
GGAAATTCTTTTTGACGAACCATACCTTTCCAATCGTCTTGTGCTTCCATCCAAAGTAGAAAATTCATAAATGTATCTATAAAAAAAGGGAGCTAAATTTAGCTCCCTTTTCAAATTCATTTTAGTATTATAGAACAGCGCCAGCAGTTCGGTCTACTGTCTGCTTTGGAATCAATGCTTTTGGAACATACGGATTTTGTAGTGAAGGCCAAGTGTCGCCGGACTGCCAACGACTCCAATCATCCGTTCCGTCCTTATCAGCACCCTTTTCGCCCTTCATAGTGAAATCACCATATGGACTTGGAATATTAGGATTGCTTAGGGAAGGCCATACATCCTTGCCGCCCTTATTGCCCCAGCTACGATGGCGTGCTTCGTCACCATGATTCCAAGACATGCTATCTTGTCCAATCATAGGAGCGGTATCACCCCAGTCACCAGGATATTCACCAGGAGCGCCACCGACTTTAGCATTCTTTGCCATTTGTGGATGGTCGCCAACTACTGTGTGGTGAGGAGTTTTTGGTAGTTCCCACTTCTCACTAGCTCCAGGTAGATTAGCTTCAACAATTTCCTGTAGCCATTCTGCTACATCAGTTGCTAATTCAATGTTACCTCTTGCTTCACCCTTTAGAATACTTTCTAGCTCAGAAATGAACTCATTAGCAATATTACGAACTTCTTCATTCTGTGATTCTAGAGCGATCTTACGAACATCTAGGACCGCATTGTAAAGGTCTTCAAATACTTTTGCTTCTGTCTGAATTGCTTCGTCTAGAGTTGGGAAGTATTCTTGAGCAACCTTCTGGAATGCTGCAAACTGATCTTCGTTTTCTTTGATTTCCATCTTAGCTGCGGAGAACAACTTGCTAACACTATCTTCATAGAACTTATGAGCAGTTCTTAGAATACCTTCGGCCATAAATCCACAGTGAGCATCAACAAAGTTCGTCACGCCAGCACTTTCTAATGCGTGGTGAATTGACTTTGATAGTTCATCTTGGGTCAAATATAGAACCGATGGGAAAGTCTTAACAATTTTATCTAGTGTTCCAGTCAATGCTGTATCATCAGATAGGTTGTTGTGTCTCTTCAATTCGGTAACTGCTGCACCAAATCTTGCATCTGTAGCAAGACGCAAACCGTTTTCACGCATAACCTTTGGTGAATCCTGCTTAATCATCTTATCATAATGCATCTTAATAATCTTGCCTTCATTACGAATCCTACTTGAAGGAATCTTAACGCCAGTTACGTGACCTGCTGCATCTGTACGAACAACTGATTCCTGTAGAACATAACCATTCTCAACAATATCTGCATATTGGAAAACGTTGTTAGTTAGAGAAATCCATTCGTTCATGTGCTTCTTGCCACGGGTGTACTGCTTGCCGCCTGATAGAGCATGTAGTTTGCTATAGGAGCGTTCGCCACTCTTGCGACGATTGCGTTCCTTACTTAGATTTGCATGACGCTTTCTACCACCAGCACGATAGGAACTAGCGTTTGCACGATGTCCCTTCTTTGCTGCTGCACTCTTCTTGCGATCCTTGTTTCCCTTACGCTTGAAAATCTTTGGGGAGCTACCTGTGCCACGAGTATTATAAAGTCTTACAGCACCATCAGATTCCTCAAGAGCTTCTGGAGGAAGAAGTGTGCCGTCTCTCTTAATCTTCGTAGAGGCAATTTCCATGTACTTTTCAAAAGCAACTTCTGCTTCACCTTGCTTGTCGCCTAGAATTGCTTCTAGCATATTAGCAACAGCTTCACGACGCTTGTTAGTTTCGGAAACTTCATCAAGTACTAGTTCTTCGAGATCGTCAAAAGTTACAGCTTCATCTTCAACTGTATATTTTGCCTTTAAATATGTTCCATCACCTTTTTGGTAGATGACATCGGAATCATTGAAAGATTCCATAACCAATGAATCTAAATCTAATGTTCGAGCCAAGTGTTCTTCTGCTTCGGTAAGTTCTTTCATAACACCAGAAAAAGAATTGTTCTTTAACTGCTCAAATCGTTCGTATTTTACGAGTGTTCTCTTCATTTATTAACTCCTAATAGAGCGTTCCTGATAATATCAGCACATGCAACTTAATTTATATATACAAGAGCCTAAGTTTTTTTGTCCATTTTTCTATAAATAAAGGAATGGAATCCTTCAAGAAATTTATGAGTTCAACCGAATCTAAACTAGATTCACTTGTTCAATCTCTCAAAGGTATTTATCCTGGTTTGGATTTATTTGTAAGTGAGAGGTCTAATGAAATCCACTTGCATGAAATAAGAGTAAAAGATAAGAATAAAGGAACTGGCACTAAAGTCATGCAAGCACTCCAACAATATGCTCAACTAGTTGGAAAACCCATCACTCTTTCACCACAACCAGAACCAAGAAAGAAAGCCAAACTACTAAAGTTTTATAAAAGTTTAGGATTCCACAATAACAGTGGAAGAAGAAAAGATTATAGATATGGTGGTATTGGTGGACCAACTTGGATATGGCGTCCGCAAAATAAGTAACTACAACTAAATACATTTATGAAATCACTTAAACAATATCGAGAAGAGAATGGCCTTGGTGATATAAAGCCAACTACAGATACATCCGGCCCAGAAGGAGAACTATTAAATGATCTTTCTGATCTATTAAAGAAAAATGCAGACACATTCCGAAGATTGTTTAGTAGGGTATTACGCAGAGACGAACTAACAACAGACGAAGAAAATGATCTCAAAAAACTTATTGGAATTATAGGACACCTTAAAGACAGACCAGAAGAGAAGAAAGATAAATTACGTGATCCTCTAGACAATGTTGTAGTTAGAGCACATAATGGTCCAGACGGCGGTGGTGGCGGTGGAGATTCAGGTGGTGGCGGTTAAAAGTTAATCCAAATTGATTCTTGTCTTAAAGTTTTTATAGCTATAGAAGAGGGAGCATACTTAATTTCTCCCTTTTCTTCTTTCCAACCGGATAAAATTTCACTATACAAATTATTAGAATACCCAGACAAAACTACTTTTCCTTTTAAAGTTTTTAGTAGTTCTAAAAGTTTAATATGATCTTCCTTAGTAAGCTCATTCGCATAAGCTACACCACCACTCCTAGTCTCTGGCAAATATGGTGGATCAACGTAGTGAAGTGTATTTTTATCATCATATCTTGCAATCAAATCCAAAGCATCAAGATTTTCTATTTGAATAGTTCTAAGTCGTTCACAGATTTCAGGTAATGAATCTATAGCATTCAACCAAGCCGAAACTCCTAATGCCATTCCTCTTCTACTACAATTTTTAGTATACGACCATCTTCCAGGGGAAGCTGTTGTTGCTAATCCGCTTCTTACCTGTCTTGCTCTTATAAAAAACTTATATGCCTTTTCTATGTCCGTTCCTTCTCTGTTAGTGCAAGCAACGGTGAAATCTTCTCTGCTGAATGGTGTGAGTAAAAGTAATTCCATTAATTCATCTTTAGAATTTCTTAGCACCCTAAAGAAATTAACTACTTCTAATCCGAGGTCATTATAAACTTCTATTTTACTTGGGACTTTATTCAGAATAACGGCAGCAGAACCACCATAAGATTCCACATAACAAAGATGTGGAATCTTATTAATGATTGGCAATAACCAATTTAAGTGTGATGATTTTCCGCCGTAATAGGAGAATGGAATTAATTTTTTCATTGTTTCCATTTGTTATACAAAAATTTTGTAACCCATACTACACACCATCCTACCGCTATAATGGACAGGATGACAACACTCATAAGCATTAAGCCATCAAAAATTTCATTTAATGTTCGATCTATCATTAGTCAACCTCTATTTCATCGACTTCTTCTTCGTCGATGCCCTTAGACAAGTCTAGAATCTCCATATCATATTGTCTAATTTCTTGTTCTTCTGGTTCTGGTATCTTACCGCCCTGTGCTTGTGGTGGATTTTGTCCATAAGTGTCCATAGCACTCATGCCCTCTTCTTGTCCAGGCTCAACTTGCATCTCTTGTCCTTGTTGCGGCGGTGGTCCTCCTGGTGCGCCTCCTGGTGGGGCTTCTTGTCCAGGCATTTGTGAAGGTGTCGGGCCTTGAGCATCAGTACCCATTTCATTAGCGCCCGGCTGTGGCATAGCAATGCCTAGTAGTTGAGGATTTTGTGACATGACTTGCAACTTGAGTTCTTGCAACTTCTGTGTCATTGCTCTTGCTACCTTTTGTTTTGCTTCTTCTTCTG
>JBGPGB010000185.1:0-4258 GCA_041483595.1 Nitrosotalea sp. | reverse complement strand
ACTTTTATTGTCGGATGTATTTTCTGTTTAAACCAAGTCCATAGGCTCATATTTTCTCCCTGTTATATCTTATTTATAGAGAAGTTAAATAAAAATTACTTATATATATCATTATGTTAAATCAAAGACTGCAATCATTAATTGATGGGCGCATTAGCAAAGCTGCTAAGAAAGATTTGTCTAGAAAATTCCAAGTAATTGTCAAGGCATTTGGAAGACCAATTATAGAACAAACAATTCCTTACAACTCTTTGCCTGATTTTTGGGAAGTAGATGCACCTGAAATTATGGAGGCTTCTGATGAAAGTGTTTATTTGCGGGGCTATTATTTTGATGGATTGAGTAAAGGAATAAATATTTGCATTAAAACAGTCATTTACGAGAATCATTTATCAGAAATAAGAGTTACTTATAATGGTTATCAAGTTTTTCTAGAAAGTGATGGAGAATTGAAATCTTATGTACCATTTGATTCGTGGGAAGATGCAGTCGAGCGACTATATAACTACGCAAAGCCTACTTCTGAGGAAAAAGCAAAAGAAGAAAAGGCTAGGCAAAAAGAAAAATCCCAGAAGCAAGTTATGTCGCTTTTAGATACTTTAAAAACACTCTGGGGGATTGATATAGGGAAAAAATAATTATGCCATTCTTTCAAAATGTATTTGATGCTGAATTTCAAGGCAGTTTGTTGTTGTCAGATCGCCAGTTTACTATGACTTTTAAGGCAAAAGGCAACTCTCCAAACTCTTCACAATTATTCATGTGTTGGAATCCAGAACCATATGATGTCAGTACAAATAATACACTAACATTAAACTATTCTTTTGATGCTGGAAACAGTTGGACAGCTTTAGCTATTAACGTATCTACTACAGCTACATCTACTAGCGCTGCTTTGGCTTCGGAAATTGTTAGCGCTCTTAATGCTAATTCTACATTCCAAGCATTGTTTACAGCTAGCGTACAGACTTATTCTGGTTCACCTACAAGCTATGTTACTATTAAGTCAACCCGTGCTCGTGAAAAATTTAAGGTATATGTTTCAAACACTAGCGCAGAAGTAGCACTTAGATTCAATAAGCGTGCAGGTGTTGCTGAGTTCCCAACTTATTTTGCAAGACACACAATAGCAAACAAGATTTTATACCCTGATAGTGTTGGCATGTTACAACAAATGGACTTGACAACAACTAGGGATCAACAGATTGTAAAAGATGCTAATTTCAGTCATACTGTGGGTGTTACAAATACTTCGGCAACAGTAACTTTGGCAAACACGGCAGGTTTTGTTGTTGGGGATAGCGTAGTTGTTTTTAACGGAACTACTACATTGGCAACAACCATTAATACCGTAACTTTGAATACATCTTTAGTATTAGCAGGCACATGGACAGGTTCTACCGGAACTGCGGATATTGTTGTAGTTCATGCTGATTACCAATTGCTACGTGGACGTTCTGGTATATTTAACTTCCAGAAGATAACTGTAGATGGATCGGATCGTATTACTCAGATCATAGAATATCCTGCTGGTGCTCTTACGGGAGATTTGGCAAGGAAAATTAAATATACTTATGCTGGAACAAATACGCATCCAACTACAATTACAGAAGAGCCTTATACCCTAGCAAGCACTGATCTTGTAGTTCCATAATTAAATTTGCTAAAAGAATTACCGTAATGTATACTACATTTGAAGGGGTGGAAACTATATAATATAGGACATTCACCAACCGGGGAGCTTTTATGGATAAAAAAATCAACAAAACAACCGTGGATGGGCGCAGAGCAGAAGTACATTCCTTTGAGCAGCCCATTGATAACGGAACTCAAAGGGTAACAGAACACTTTGAAGAAATCATTCCTTTTGAAAAGAAGATGAGAGTAGTCGAAGACGTTGTTCCTGTCGTTACACAGAGAGTTGTAGAAAAAATAGTAAATGGTCAATTAGTAAAGACGGTAGAGGTAATAGATCAATCTCAATTGATTCCGTCGCAACCGAAATCAACATTAACCTCAGTAGATGTAGAATCTATTGAAGGAATCATTCGCAGGATCATTAACGACTCGAATGTACCACAAGAAGTTCCACAAGAAGTAGTTCCTTCTTTGGCTAGGCCGTCATTTTTTGGAAATTGGTTTAAGTCAACAGGCAGAGTAGCCCCAGTAACAGAACCAGACCCAGTGCCAGCACCAGCCAATGATTATTTAGGATACATTTTAGTTACACTTCTTGCAGTTGGAGTAGCAGTAATTTCTTGGCAATTGTTTATAAGATAAAAAGATAAAGACCACAAATTTGTGGTCTTTTTTTATTATAGCATTTTATTCATTTCATCAAGATCATTTTGAGAATCTTCGACATGTTCTTCGTAGAAAAGCACTAAATCATAATACTTGCCTGTTTTCGCACTAAAGTCTTCCATCTGTTTTAATCTTGTGTGATAGTTCTCTATAACCTCTGTTTCCATATCAATAGCGAACTTCAAAATGTCTTTCGCATCAGTAAGTCCTACAGAGTATGAGTTGGCTTCTATTACAGGGGAACCGCCAAGAGCTACAATCTTATTGGCAAACAGTTTAACGTGGGCCAATTCTTCATCGGCGTGTTTTTCTAGCCAACTACCAAAATGTAGCCTATCGAAACCACGTAAACTAAAGTAAGCATTAAGATAAAATTTGAAATGCTTTAATTCGTTTGCTAAATCTTGATTCATTAATTCTATGATGTTTTCTAATTTCATATTGATCTCCATTCTTAGTAGTATAGCGTGTTATTCTTTAATGTCAATCTTGAATTTGGCTGCATTCTTCATCAACATTTCCCACCACGCTTGTTGTGCAGTTTTTTTATCCTCAAGGGCTTTTTCATTGGCTTTTTGAGTTTTTTGGTTCTTGCTACGCTTTTCAGCAGTTTTAGATAATGAAATTAAAGCATTTTGCAAATAGTTTTTAGTTTCTGTAAGAGCGGCATCATAACTACAAGAAGTGATCGCCTGTTTTATGAATGCTTCAACTTTTAGGTGATTATTTTTCATATTACTATTTAAGTGTGATACTAACTTTATTATAAGGAGTTTTAATGAATTGCTATTTTTATGTTGATTATACTGGCGCTAAAAAGCCAGGAGAAGGTAGAATTTGGCCACTCTGCCTAGAGCATGGCAAAAACCAGAAAGGCGCTTGGTTATGGAGAGGAGGCTATGGAGCCTATACTATTAAATGCCATAAATGCGATAAGCTAATCTATGAAGCTAACAACAATAATTCTGACCCACACAAATCCACAACTAACAAGTGACACTGTAGATAGTGCAGAAACTTGGGTAGGTAATCAAACACTTCTTTTAGTGGACAAAATCGGCTGGCCGCTATTCAAAGACCTTAAAATTGGAAACTCTATAATTGAAGAAGGCTTTTTGCACGCACATAATAAAAGTCCCTACCGAAACTACGCTCTGGGCCTTAAAAAAGCATATAATCACTTCCCTGACAGCGATTGGTACGTTTATATGGAGTATGACTGCTTATTCACTTCCGGGTCATTTAAAATTGATCTGGAGAGGTTAGAAAGGCATAATGTATGGATGGCCGGGGTTGATCTAAGGCAGTACGAAACAATACCGCTCTTAGAGGAATTGATTGGTGATAGGATAGCCAATTCTTATTACTTTCTAGGATGTTGTCACTTCTTGCATCGTAATTTCGTTGCTAAAATAATAAACTTTATAGACTTGCTTCTAGAAGAAACTAAGGATTTTGAAAAGGGTTATTTTCCTGGTTATAATAGGTGGGCATTTGAAGAGGAACTTTGGCCTACTTTAGCATATCATTTCGGTGGTTCTCTTGCTGAATTATCGTGTTGGCAGGGCGCAGAGAAAGGTGATTGGCAAGAACTTAATAATCCAAGATTGATATGTGGTGATAAGTCAGACTTATGGAGAGGAGATTTTGAAAAGTATCCAATTCGTAATACGCCTGAAATCACTATGATCGACATTAATTCTAGGACTAGTATTATTCATCCAGCTAAAGATTATAATGAAATTAGAAAGAGACAAAGAGAGAAAAGGCAACTTGCCAAGAAGCGAATGCTGCCTATCTATATGTAACTCCCTCTGATCTATCATCGTACATTGTAAAAGCATGGCCAGATGTTGTTGTAATCATTATACCACGTTCTGTTTTCTTTCCATATTGGCTTAGTGGTCCTTTGCGTGGGTTAAAACTATCAGGATCAATACCAATTAATTTTTGT
>JBGPGB010000184.1:0-4265 GCA_041483595.1 Nitrosotalea sp. | reverse complement strand
TGAATTTGTAGGAAAATATCTCTTGAAGCATTGGAAGTTGTACTTCTAAACAATGATCTCTTGTGTGAGAAAAAGAATCCAGCTCTATCAACTTACAAATCTTGTTGATTTCAGTTGCATATTCTGCATCTACTTCAATATCTCCAAGTGGAGTTCTCCATACTCCTTCTTTCATTGTAGCAATGTCTCGTCCTATTCCCCAATGATTTGGACCAATTATTATTACAAGTTCAGGTCTCTGTGATGATATTGCATAGTATGAATTTGCAGCTATTGGACCAGAATACTCGTATCCCGCGTGAGGGCATATTACACCAATGATTTTTTTATCGTCTGGAGAAGGCGGTAATTTTCCAGGACCATAATTGTGTAAAAAACAATTTCTCACACTTGATTTTAACTCTTGATTTGTTTTTGGATAGAACATTCCAGCAACAGCTGGTGTCCTTACCTGCATTGTGTTATTGCCTCTGAGTTCTCATTCTTGAAGGAGGCATCCTTTCAGTTTCTTCTTCTAACTCTTCCTCAGTTATCTTGGTTTCAAAGTCGTCTATTTGATATTTCATAGATTCTGCATCTTTTAATTTACCTTTTTGCATTAGTATCTCTCTTGCTAAAAGCCAATAGGTAGCAGCTAAAGATTTTCTTCCTCTGTTATTTGCTGGGATTACCAAGTCAATTCTAGAAGTAACATTATCTGTATTGGAAATGCCTATGACTGGAATTCCAGCATTAGTAGCTTCCACAATAGCTTGTTCATCTACTTGTGGATCTGATACAAAAACTAATTCTGGTTCTCTATAATATGGCAATGATGGATTTGTCAGAGTTCCTGGCATAAATCTTCCAAGCATAGGAGTTGCACCAGTAAGCTCACAGAATTTCTCAACAGGGGTCCTAGCATATTCTCTGCCAGAACAAACTAGAATTTTTGTTATGTCTGCTCTATTGATGAATTTAGCAGCTGTCTGAATTCTAGATAATGTTTTTTTACTATCAATGATGTAAAGTCCTTCATTTGTTGCTTTTGTAACAAATGAAGTCATGAACTTTGTTTTTACTTGAGTTCCTACTCTTATTCCGGTGGATAATACATATTTCTCCATATGTTCAAAGTCTTCTTGTTTGCTCATTCTGTGTTTCTAAATCTCAGCCATTCCACGTATTAAATCATACTCTGAAAGTCGTACCAGTTCGTTAAGTTTGGCTATTCTTTCTCCCCCTAATACACCCACCTTAAGCATTTTTGATTTAGTAGCAAGTCCAATATGTGATATGTGAGAATCTATTGATTCCCCAGATCGATGGGATGTGATTAGTTTAACATTGTTATTGTTTGCCTCCTTTGCAAATTCAAGGGCATCATAAAGACTTCCTGCTTGGTTAACTTTCAATATGGCTCCACTACATGCTCTTATTTTTACTGCTTTTTTGAGAATCTTTGTATTTGTTACTAAAAGATCATCTCCAGTTATCAGCACATGAGGGAATTTTTTGGTCAAAACTGCCATATCGTCAAAAGCTTCTTCATGAACAGCATCTTCTGCATAAACAAGTTTGTATTTCTTTATTATGTCTGACGCAAACTCGATCTGTTCTTTGGGGTTATTCTCAAAACCAGCTCTGTTGTAAATGTACTTTTTTTTCTTTTCATTCCACTGTGTAGATGAAGCAAAATCTACCCCCAATGAAACTTCTCTTCCTAATGTAAAACCTAGATGTTCACAGGCTTTTGCAGATATTTCCAAAGCTTCATCATTTTTTAATTTGGGAGCCCAGCCGCCTTCATCTCCTCTTCCATTTGTAAAACTGGGATCTTTCTTAGCTAGCGTTTTTCCTACTTCTTTGTGTACAGCCAAGTTGACTTCTATTGCATCACGTATAGTTTTAGAACCTATGGCACAAACTAATATCTCTTGTATGTCTGGTGTACCTGGTCCTGCATGTACTCCACCTCCTAGAATATTTCCAAGAGGAAATGGAAATCTAAAAGTTGAATCTTTTGCCAACAATTTGAACATTGGTATATGTAAGGATTTTGAGGCAGATTCTATTGATGCAATAGTTAATGCAAATGCAAGAGAACCTCCAATTTTTGAATAATTGGGGCTTGAATCAATTTCCCTTAGGGTTTCATGAATGATTTTCAAGTCAGATGAATCAAGACCAACAAATTTCTTTGTGTTCTTTTTTAAAATTTCCAAACTCTTTTCTGGTCTATTCTGGGGAAAACTTTGTGCTTCATGCTTACCAACGCTTGCCCCTGAGGGAGCACATACTCTTCCTATGTATTCATTATCTGATATTATATCAACTTCTATGGTTTGACCTCCCCTACTATTGTAAAGTATTCTACCTTTAATTGAGGTAATCTGAGGCATTCTATTCTAATTCAGATCTAACTTCTTGTTCTCTTCTTTTAATGGCTTCGTAAAATGGAATGACTTGATGTATTGTCTCAACTGATGTCAATATCATTGCCCTGCAACAATATCTTTTGAAACCAAAAGAATCTAAAACCTTTCCAGGATCCTCACCACTTTTTACACGATTTTGATATTCTTTAAACTTGTCAGCAATCAAATTTCCACAACTAAAACATCTAACAGGAATCAGCACAGACACAAAAAGTAATCAAGGCTTATAAAAACCATACATGGGTAACACCAAATGTGCGGGAGTCGCCCAGCCTGGTCAAAGGCGCTAGCTTGAGGGGCTAGTATCTTAGGATTTCGAGGGTTCAAATCCCTTCTCCCGCATTAAAATATTAAAAGCAATTTTCAATTGAAATAATAAAAAAATATTATCATTTCTTGATAAACAAATCATCAATGACATTAGTTGAAATTACTTTTCAATGCTTCACCATTTTGCTATTCATTGAATACTAGTGTTGAATTCTAGATCTATTGTCATGTTATAGTGTCATTTTCAGTCACTGAATTTCAACTACTGGGTTAAAAAACTATCAACTGGTTTCCGAAAACTTTTGATATCTATTTCAGAATTATGCCTGATGACTATGTATGAATATGTACTTTGGTAAAGCCCTTATTTGACATAAAATTCTTCATTATTATGGAAATTACTGTAAAACAAATGATGCAAATCGAAGAGAATGGACATCAAATGGGCTTTTTTAGAAAACTAATGATGGAAAATGCAGGTGCTGCTACTGCAAGACACATTGTTGAGCGTTATCCTGGCATCTCATCTAAAAAGGTGACAGTTTTTGCTGGGTTGGGAAATAATGGGGGAGATGCTTTTGTTGTGGCAAGACACTTGGCTGGATTTGGATGTCGACCTACCGTCATACTGCTTGGACATCCGGATAAGATAAAGACAGAAGAAGCAAGATCTAACTGGAAAATTTTGGAGAAAATGAATTCGGTAAATCTCCTACTTACATCTAACCCTAATGAAATTATCCATGATGCAGAAATAATAGTAGATGGAATATTAGGAACTGGGGTATCTGGGAATATTAGGGAACCATATTCATCCGCAATAGATCTAATAAATCGATCTCATGCTTTTAAATTGGCAGTTGATGTACCATCAGGTCTTGATCCAGATACTGGAATGGTACATGATAAATGTATAAAATCTGATATTACAATAACTTTTCATAAAATGAAAATTGGGATGCCAAAAGGTAGAGATATGTGTGGTAGAATAGTCGTTGAGAAAATAGGAATTCCCCCAGAAGCGGAAATTGGTATATGATGAAAGTGCACCAGCTTGAAGTAGGAAATATGCAAAACTTTACGTATGTTGTTGAAGATGAAGAAACAAAAGAATCTGTTGTTATAGACCCCTCGTGGGATCTAGACTTGATAATAGAGATCATAGAAAGAAATGCTCTACAAATCAAATACATCATAAACACACATCATCATTTTGATCATACTATAGGAAATGATGCAATAGCAAAACATACCAAATCTAAAATCTTACAACATGAATCTTCTACTATGAAAAATGATATACGTGTATCAAATGGTGATAAAATAATATTTGGTAACTCTGAACTTACTGTGATACATACTCCTGGTCATTCAAAAGATAGTATTTGTCTAGTTGGAGATGGAAAAATTTTTTCGGGAGACACACTTTTTGTAGGAAACTGTGGTAGGGTTGATTTGCCTGGAGGAAGTGTAAAGGATCTTTATCATAGTTTATTAGATATTATTTACAAACTTGACGATAATCTCACGTTGTATCCAGGACACAATTATGGAAGATCTCCAATTTCAACCATGAGT
>JBGPGB010000183.1:0-4266 GCA_041483595.1 Nitrosotalea sp. | reverse complement strand
CCTTGATTTCAAAGATCTCAAGTATGATACCTTTCTCGACAAACCCAGGAGTAAGAAAGTCTTGCATTGGAAAATTTAGAAAAATAATAATCCCCATACCACACATTACGGTTCCAATTAACAAGCTGTAATGTTTACCTTGAGATGCACTTTTCAAACATTACAAAGGAGAAATTTTTGTATAATAGATACAAGTGTGTACTAGAGTATTACAAACAATTTTTGTAAATTATTTCCTAGAGTACTTTCTTGTGTTTGTACAAGGCATATGCAATCACAAGATATCCTCCATACCACAGTAGGTTCAATGGATGTGAGTATGTGTACAAATTGTACATGTCAAGGTAAGAATACCAGTTATCACCTAATGTAGTTAGGACAAGACCCAATGATAGCAACAACCACGGAACTCCCACCGTTCCCTGACGGAAGATTATCGCGCCTAAAATAGCAGCTGAGAGAACTATCGAAGAGCCAACAATATAGGCAAGACCCAGAAAGAATGTCATGTCTGCACTTGTTTCCATGCCATAATCTAGAAATGCATACACTCCAGTAATTACAACTGGAATCAAAACTATCAATACTTTTACAGGTAGATGTATCTTGGGCTGGAAGAATCTAATATTTTTTATCAAGTGATAGAATATGAGAGGGTAAAAGGCAAGCCAAATCCAATCTGCAACAGATGGACTTGGAACGTCACCTTGTTGATCTAAGAAATAGTAAATTCTCTCTGCCAATGCATTGCATAACATTCCCAAGGCTAATGCAAAATATGACGTTCCAAAGATTCCAGATTTCCAATATCGTTTAGCTATAAAGAATCCAGCTATTGATCCAACAAGTGCAGTTGCTGTTGTAACAATTGTTACCACAATTTTTAGATTTGGATCATCTGCACTTGGAAAAGTGTACAGATAAAATTGGTAAGCAATCAGTCCAGCTGCAATTATAAAAAATATTTTATAATTAATTTTTTCTGTTAACTTTTCTGGAACTACATCAGGATTATCATTTTTATGTTTAAAAGAAAACATGAAATGTCATACCCTCAAGAACAGATAATCTGCATTACATGACTGTCTTTTATTGATTCCTGTGTTGGTTGTACCTTAACAACAACTTTGTTCTTTTCTATTGATATGCTTATGTTTTCAAATATTGTCTTGTACTTTGTAACTGGCTTTCCATCGCGTGTAGTAAGATGTCCTCGTGGAACTAGTATTCCATCATCAATTAGCGCATTTACCTTCCTATAGCCAGAAGTTTGCGGAGTCTTGCTGATTTCAAGTATGTCAGAAATTATCATTGGCTCATTCATTACAGCATTTATGATATTTTTCTTGTCCTCGTCTCCTAGAGATTTTAGTACTAATTCTATTAATCTTGAATCTTCAAGCGTAATCCATTTCTTTTCATGGTACTTGGTTTCATCAAGAATGATGATTTTATTTATGATTTGTCTCTCTATTCCTTCTGCACCGCCTCCAAAGAATTCTCTTAATACTGAGTCTAATTTTCCAAAATCTTCAACGGCCTGTGTAAAGCCAATACCGTGTCTCTCAAAGAGCCTTTTCTCAATTTTATCATAGGTGGTATCTCCCAGGTTATTTTTTACAATATCCTTTAGGGATTTAGCAATAAGGGTATCAAGTCCACTCATGGTATATACTATAGCGACGGGTGATAAATTCAGGTGTGTGTATCATATTGTGACAATGGTGATTATCTACACATTTCAACATAACAGATCTTAACTTACAATGAATTTTTTCCAAAATGATTAAACGTGAGAGGAAATGATTAGACAAGATTACCATAGTGAGATTTTTAAATCTCCATAGTACGGATAAGAACGGTCAGAAATGCCGTATCGGCGGTAATGAGAATCAATTATTCGTTGGGATCAAGTTAAAAAATTAGGTTCACACTCAATAATTTAATGTTGGGTAAGAAAAAAGATCCAGAATATGTCTTTGATCGATCTCAGTTTGATGAGGATGACCTATCTGAAATTGATAGAATAAAGAACATGCTAGATGCAACTGAAGTTGTCAAAGTTGTTGCAAGACAAAGTAAGGTAATGCCTGGAGGAAAACTAATCACTCCAAAGATAATTTTTGCAACTAACAAGAGATTGATTATAAGAGATCCTACCATGCTAGGACTTCGTTCGGATGTTGACACTATACCATATAGTCAAATTAACAACGTAAAACTGGAAAAGGGGTTGTTTACATCTAGAGTATTAATAAAATCTGGAAATTTCAACAGGGATGAACAGGGGTATATCGATGCCATACCAAAAGACAAGGCAGCACAAATCGTGGGAATAATAAATGAAGGAATTGGACGTGCTCAGACACATGTTACCGAAATTGTCCAACCACACGATGATGAGTCAACTAAATTAAAGGAAGGCGATGATCCTCTTGTCATCCTGAAGAGACGTTTGGCCAAAGGCGAGATTACAAAAGAAGAATACGAAGATCTAAAGAAAACACTGGAGTAATCAAATCCTCAAACCAGATTCGTTTTCTTTCTGCATTAAGATTCATCTGCGTTTCAATCATAATTATGATACCTACCAGGGATATAGTTGTCTACAAGATTCTTTTTCTAAAACACTGATGGCTTTTGTGGGACAAGTTTGTGCCGCATCAAGTATTTTTTCAGAATTAGCCCCTTGTTCGTTAATTACCCTGGATTTAGGATTTACCTTGACATTCTTTTCTACCCTAAACACTGTAGGTGCAATTGTCTCGCAGCTACAGCATGCAATACACCTACCAGGATCAACAGTTACTGTGATTGGAATATCTTTTTCAACCTGAATTGTCTCAGTTTCATATCTTGTTTGTGACTTCATTTTTTCATAATACTCCCAGAAAGTCTTTTCATAATGTGCCCAAAAGTCTTGATATTCATTTTCTACATATTTTGTGTATCTAGTCCAGTCTTCGCTAGGTGTTCTATCCGATTTTTTTGCACCCCAAGAATAAGATCTCGAATTAAAATCAGGTCTTTTTTTTGTATCCGTGTTATGGTATTTTTCAGAAGGGTTTGTTCCAATGGCATTCTTGTAATTTGTACGCAGGATCTGATAAGCTTCAATTATCATCTTGAATTTTATGCTTTCTAGATCTAAAGTATTCCTGTCCGGATGAAATTGTAAAGCTAGTTTCCGGTAGGCTGACTTCACTTCCTTAATTGAAGCCCCTTCTTTGAGACCTAATGCTTGATAACACTGATATGTGTTCAACAAGATGTTTAGATTATACGATTTAACCTATTTAGATACAGCTAGTGTTAAAATATTCTAACCTAATCCCATTTTTCTTAGCATACCCTGCATCTGTCTTCCTTTAGAAGCTTTCATCATTGTTTTTGAATTTTTGTATGCTTTGAGAAGTTCTTTTACCTCATGCTCTGGCCATCCAGAACCTCTTGCTATTCTTTTCACTCTAGATGCATTTATCAAATCAGGATCTGATTTTTCACTTTTTGTCATAGATTGGATGACATAACGCCACTTTTCCATTCGTTGTTGCTGTTGGTCTACTTGATCTTCTTTTACCATTCCAGAAAATCCAGGCATATTTTCCAAGATGTTACGTAATCCCCCAGCTTTTGTTGCCTCTTCAATTTGAAAGTAGAAATCTTCCATATTCATTTTTCCATGTGAAATTCTCTTTAGTCTGTCTTCATTACCTTCAGTCTCAAGCCTTTTTGCCATATCAAGCAAAGCCTGAATGTCTCCCATCCCTAGCATTCTTCCCACGAATCTTGTAGGTGAAAATTTCTCAAGATCATCAATTCTCTCTCCGGTACCAATGTACATTATTTGTGCTCCCGTTGCTGCAGCTGCGGCAAGCGCTCCTCCCCCTTTTGCACTGCTATCCAATTTTGTTATTATGATACCTCCTACTGGAACTGTTTTGTGAAATGCTTCAGCTTGATTGTAACATTGTTGTCCAATAGTTCCATCAATTATCAATAATGCAAGATCAGGGTTTGCAATTTTACCAATTCTTGTCATTTCATCAAGGAGATCTTTTTCTTCTTTATGTCTTCCAGCTGTATCTATCAGAATAATGTCAAAATTTTGCCCCTCAAAATGCTTAAGACCATTTTTTACAAGTTCTGGAGAGTCCTTGTTTCCCTCCTCACCGTATACTTCGACATTTGCCTTTTCACACATTGTCTTAAGCTGTGTAAGCGCTCCAGGCCTATACGTGTCTGCACCAATAACTGCAACTCTAT
>JBGPGB010000182.1:0-4269 GCA_041483595.1 Nitrosotalea sp. | reverse complement strand
ATCAGTATCATTTCATAAAGATTTCATAGAAATAACGGATGATCATATTGAAATCGGTATTAGGGCCAAGCCTGTAAAAGGTGAGGCAAATCTCGAGATAATAAAAAAGATTGCAAAACATCTTGGAATATCAAAATCTAATGTAAGAATCATCACAGGAGAAAAATCTAGAGACAAGGTAATTGAGGTGGTGAAATATCTTCCAAACCCTAAAAAATAAGACGAATATACTTTGATACGTGAACAAACTTGCTACGGTGATACTTGTTGGTATGATTATAGTATCTTCTATGATACACCCTAGCTATTCTCAACTTTCAAAATCTGGTGCCATCCTTGAAAATGGTGTCTGGCAAACAAAAGTTGGAAAACAGGTACAGATAACAACCGATATTACAAACGGTCAAGACAGAACCCAACCATTTGCGTATATTGTTCAAATACAAAACAATGACGGAATTGTAGACTCTTTATCATGGATTGCAGGAACACTTGATGCAGGTCAATCCATTAATCCTTCGCAGTCCTGGATACCTACTACACCGGGAAATTATACTGCCCAGATCTTTGTATGGGCAGGTGTGAATAATCCGGATGCACTATCTTCGCCACTTACAATGAAGATTATAGTATTGTAGATTAGCATCAGTTATAATTTGGAAATTTAGTGTTATACTTGTGGATATAACAAGACGAATCTCGACTTATCTTATAATTGCATTAGCATTTGGTTTTAGTGTTTACTTTTTTATCTCTCCATTTCTTGACCCAGGGAATAAAACTGGTCTAATACCTAGTTTTAATCAGAATCCTAATTCAATTTCTACTCTTACAAATGATGTTGATGCATGTGTATCAAATCCTACTTCTGACTGTGACCAAGAGATGTTACAGATAAAAAATTTCTGTAATGAAAACAAGGACCAAAATATCCCAGTCTGTTCAGATGTAAGAGTACGACAATATATTGACCAGAGGGGCCTTGAACGTCCTATTATAAACACTGGAAGATAATTTTTTTTATTTCTGAGCCTCTTGCATGAATCTTCCCATGTTCTGTTTTACAAGAGGAATTACCTTCTTTGTTATGATCTGATGAAAATTGTCTGCATCAGGATCAAATGACAATAACAGCACATTTGCAAGTCTTCTATTCTCATCAGCTATTGGTATTGTAGCTCTGATGATATTTGTATAATGAGAGCTTGCATACGAGATTTTTCCCAGGAGATACTCCCATCTTAATCTAGTATACTGTCTCGTGGCAGCTGTTATTGCATACTGCGCTCTCTCTTCAGGCTTCATGATCGGGGTTAGTCCCTCTCTTTCAGAGACTCCCTGAAGTGTTCCGTCTCCATCCGCAATTCCTGCAAATCTTATCTTTGGGTCTAGTGTAACTACACTCTTACAAAAATCCTCAAAAAATGCCATTCAATAGGAGATATTACTTAGACTATATTTGCTTTCTGGGGAATTTCATTTCATACTGTATCTCCTTTTACACTTGCAGGTATTATTTTCTGAAAGATGAAATTACATAGCAACAAAAATCCTATCCATATTCCAAGCATTAGAACAGGCGTGTAATTGCCTAAGCACTGCTGGCAGGCAAACTTGTTTACAATAAATACCATTAGGCCTCCAACTAGGGCACCTGTTGCATAATCTAGTAGCCTCCACCAAAAATACTTCATCTGTTATTCTTGATTTATTGGAAATATAAGATTGATTTTATCTACTTAGGAAAAGTGTTTTTTGATATTTTCTACTTCATCTTTTATCCATTCACAAAAGATCCTCCAAATTGCATCAGATGTAACAGCATGCTGGAAGAAGGTGAACATCACTGCAGTGGAATTGTCAGGAAGGGAAATTATTCTCATGTATGCAGGTGTCATATTTTCTTCTGTAGGTCCTGCATAAATGTCAATCAAGCCTGTCTTTTGGTCTGTATCAAGTCGTATGAAGACCTCTCCAATTGGTGTCAGTGCCTTGTATTTGCCATCTACTAATGTTAGTTTCTTGACAAACTTGGTACTCCACTTTGGAAGGTTTTCAATATCTGATAAAAATGCAAATACCTTGTCATTTGATACGCTTACTATGCACGTTTCAGTTATGGAATTCAATGTTTTTTGTCAAGATGTCGATTAATTAAACGGTGTTCTACGAATAAACAAAAGAACAACTCATAAATTCATCATTTGTTTGATTGCAATATCATGTCATTAAAACCAAAGAGTTCAGAAGAATCAAAAGCAGAGATGACTGTGAGGATGTTTCCATCTGATGCAAATCCAGCAGGCAATGTGTTTGGTGGTGAAATTCTAAGACAGATTGACTTGATAGCAGGACTTGTTGCTCAAAGACACTGCAAGAAAAATGCAGTTACTGCATCAATTGATAGAGTAAACTTTCTAAAACCGGTTCTAGTTGGAAATGCACTCATATTAAATGCTAGACTGAACTATGTCTCTCGCTCCTCAATGGAGATTGAAGTTAAAGTGGAAGCAGAAAACTTGATGACTGGAATTCGAACTCTAACGAACACTGCATTTGTGACTTCTGTCGCATTAGATGACTTTGGAAAATCAGCGGAGGTTCCACCCCTCTTAGTTGTAACAGAAGAGGAGAAGAAGAAATTTGCAGAGGGAGAGCAGAGAATGTTGCAGAGAAAAAAAGAACGAAAAAGTAACTAGAATTTTCTCTCGTTATGTATTTGATGATACAATCGTCCCTGTAAACAATTACCATGTATGAAATTCTGTAATTTTGAATGTCATTAATTAATTGAATACATTATTTCTAGCGCCTTTCGTGATCTTCTATTGTATATAATGCTGCACTTTTAGCAGCCATCTCAGCAATTTTTTTATTCTGTGAACTCCCTATTATTATTACATCATTTTCCTCAGGTGCTAATTTTTCTATTATCAATGAATGTATCTTCTGGTCGTTTCTCACCAAATCCTCATCAGTTCCTGGCAACACAAGCCTTTGATTTTTAAATATCAGTGTGGTTGCACCAACGGCTCCTGCTTTGATTGCCGCATCTCGCTGTTCAATCCCGCTTCTGATGTTATAAGCCATATTTTTTAACAATACTGCATGATTGAATTTTCCTAAAGCTACAGAACACTTGGAAATGTTCGTCTCTTTTGGTATTGAATGATGTAGTTTTGTATAAAGTGTATTTCCCTTGTTTGTTAACCACATTCCTGCATTGGAATTTTCTATCAAGTCATGCATCTTCATGTGTTTTACAAGGGTCTTAACAGAACCCTCTCCTAGTCCAAGTTCCTGCATCACCAGCGATCTGCTTATTCTCTTGTTATCGGCCATCATCTGCATCGTTTTAAATACGTGAACAAGATCAAAACTAAGCATTCTACTTGGGGCGTGTCTCTCTGCCACCTTGGAGAGAAAATGTATTAATTGATGCATTTGTTGCTGGAATTTATGATTGTATATGGAATTTAAATCTAGTATGGCATATAGAGTTGGATAAACCATCCAATTGTTTAAATACAAATCTAATATTTCAAATGAAAATGACAAAAGTTTTGCAACAATTAACAAAATCTAGTCATGGAGTTCCAAAATTAGCTGTAGGAATTCTTTTGGTACTGTTCGGAGTGGGCTTTTTTGCCATGGGTTTTGATCAAGGTCAACTGTTTAGTCTGATTCAAGGTCCAAGTGCATACGGTGACATGTATCTTCACGAATTCTCACACGATGCTAGACATGCATCTGGTTTTCCATGTCACTAGTGGTTTTTAATGAAAACCTCTGTTTTTCTTGCTATTGTTCTAGTTGCTGATTTTTCTTGCATGGAATAAGTCACGACCATCTTAATTTAGCGGTGATAAAGTCATATCTTGAATGGTAATTCAGATCTTCTATCCGTTGTCTAATCCACTCCTTTTATTTTACAGAAAATAATACTAACATTCCTACTGTTAAATGATCATTTACATGACAGTGGTAAATCTAAGTTCCAATGTTGTCTGGATACATGTCAAGTACCTTCATGCTCATTGGAAGTAATTCTATCATGTCTGTCCTCATTACCTCCATTAACTGATGAGGGATCCTGTGTGAAATTCTTTATGCTGTAATCACGATATGGACTGTTGTTCTCTTCAAATATTGTAAATAATGTGATAAATTCTTGTTCCAAAAAATTGGAATTGTCAGTCTTCAGACTCGTTGAACTTTTCGTCTTGTTCATAGCCCATTGCTAATTCCGCCTGATGAAGTTCTTCTTTT
>JBGPGB010000181.1:0-4269 GCA_041483595.1 Nitrosotalea sp. | reverse complement strand
CAGCATCAGTAAGGCCTTTTTTATATCCACTTTGAAATGTATCAGAAATCTCTTGTTGTCTGGATTCTGTTATTTTCTCATAAATGACATATTGAGCTAATGCAAATAACGTAATTGAGAGGGCAATTATGATTACTTTTTGTTTATTCATATCTATTTTGTATCAATTAAGGACTAGTTAATTGCTCCTCCGGCTTTAACCATGATTCTCTCCCACCTGATTTAACAAGAATATGGTAATGAATAAAATCGATGTTCAATCGCAATCCGTTTGGAATTGTCAGAACTGCACCTGGTTGTACAATCACATTTGCTGGAGCAGTTGAGGTGGATGTTAGAGTTCAACTTGATGGTATGGTCCAATCACCAAAACGAGGGAAGGACCACAAGAAGGAGACTGTAGTCCCGAGTCTACTTTAATTCGTGGAAAAGAGAGACCATTTCCTGGATCTGTTATAGATTGTCCCGTTGATCTCAGAGCAGATAAAATTGTAGAGACTAAAGCGGAGGGATTTTTTTGTTTTAAAATAGCCCATGCGCCTGTTACTGCAGGAGCTGCAAAAGAGGTTCCACTTTCTACTGTAGTTCCCCTTCATGGAACAGATGATGTTACCGATTCATCATGTGCAAGAAGAGAGAGAAAAGATGCACTGTTTGTAAATGATGACACTTGGTCTGCGTTATTTGTGGAACTAACACTAATTGCACTTGAAACACATGCAGATGTACTCGATGCAATTGTAAACCATTTATTGCTAGAGGAAATTATTGTTTGTGAGTTTTGTTTTTTGTATTACTTTATGCTGCATGGTTTGGTCTGTAGCAATGGCTGTATGGTTATATTCTATCATGATAAAAAATGTAATCAAAACTAGAACACTTGGCAAGAACAAGCCTGAAATTTCTGGATTCGCAAGGATCACGTTTTAACAAGTTAATTAAGATATGTCAAGCAACGGAGATTGCAAAAATGTCATTGCATGTGTAGATATCTCTAAATAATTATTCGAGATGGTATTGTACATGAATATGCTTGTCTGTGGTGGAGCAGGTTTTATCGGCAGTGCCTTCATCAGGAACCATCTGAAAAATAACCCACAAGACAAGTTGACAAACTTAGACATCTTAACGATTGGCTCCAACATGGAAAATCTAAGAGACGTAGAAAAAAATTCACATTACAATTTCATAAAAGATGATATCAGAAATTTAGAAACCGTGTCAAATCTTGCAAAAAAAGCAGATGTCATTGTCAACTTTGCAGCAGAGACTCATGTAGACAGGAGCATCTCAAACCCAAGGCCATTTATCGAGACAAATGTTTTAGGAACTTATTCTTTACTTGAAGCTGCAAGAAAGCAGGACAAACTCTTTGTTCATGTATCCACTGATGAAATTTATGGAGATGCGCAAAACAAGGAATCATTTACAGAAGAAGATATCCTAAAGCCGAGCAACCCATATGCAGCAACAAAGGCATCTGCTGATCTGTTAGTTGAATCCTATTACAGAACCTATGGGTTAAATTGTATAACAACGAGATGTACAAACAACTTTGGACCATACCAGTTCCCAGAAAAATTAATCCCTAAAACAATAATTCGAGCATCAAAAAACCTCAAAGTTCCACTATATGATGGAGGTTACCAGATACGAAGCTGGATCTATGTCCTAGACCACGTACAAGCAATAGAATCCCTGATTGAGAAGGGAAAGTCAGGCGAGGTATACAATATCACAGCTTGGAATGAGATTACAAACAAAACCATAGTAGAAAAAATTCTCAAGCTAATGGGAAAATCTCTAGACTTGATTGAAAAAGTAGGAGACAGGCCAGGTCACGACAAGAGATATTCCATTGATTCTTCCAAGATACATAAAGTAACAGGCTGGAAACCAAAATACGAGTTTGATCAAGCCCTCCAAGAAACAGTCTCTTGGTATCAGAACAATTCTAAATGGTGGGAACCCTTGGCAAATGAAAACACATTACATCCACAACCGTGGACTATAAACTGGTAAAAAATGAAATTTCTTGTTACTGGTTCAGCAGGCCTTGTAGGAAGGCAAATAATAAAAGATCTTACAAAATCTTATGATGAAATCTACGCTTGCTATAATAATTCAAAACCAGAACATGGTATTGCAACACCACTAGATCTAACCAATTCTGCAAATATCATAAAAGTAGTTGATAACACCAAACCTGATGTTATCATACACTTGGCAGCAATGACAAATGTGGATCAGTGCGAAAAAGAAAAAGACCTTGCATTAAAAATTAATGCTAAAGCTACCCAAACACTGGCAAGACAAGCTGCAAAACATGGCTCGTTTCTTGTCTATGTATCTACAGATTATGTATTTGACGGTGAATCTGGGATGAAGAAAGAAAATGATACCACAAACCCAGTAGACTATTACGGCAAATCAAAGCTTGAGGGTGAAAAAGCATTAGATGACATGGCATCGGCTTGGTGTATTGCAAGGACAAGTACTCCTTTTGGTTTGCACAAAACAAAAAAGAGTTTTCCATTGTTTGTTGCAGAAAATCTAAAAGCAAAAAAACAGATAACTGCCATGACAGACCAGTTTACATCTCCAATATACGTTCCAAACTTGAGCAAAATGTTAATTGAGATAGGTACAAGACAAATTACAGGAATTATCCATACAGCTGGCGCAACCAGGGTATCAAGATACGATGTGGCATCTCTTATAGCAGAAAAGCTACATCTGGACAAAGATCTCATAAAACCTGTAACCATGAAAGAAATGAATTGGACAGCAAAAAGGCCAATGGATTCCTCACTCGACGTATCAAAAGCAACCCAGATTCTCAACGAAAAACCAATGAAGCTTGAACCGGCACTAGACCTATTTCTAAATGAATTAAAATAGATCATACTATAAAATTTCCCTGTTAAAGGAAAATGAAAGGAATCATACTTCATGGCGGGCATGGTACTAGACTTAGACCGCTTACACATGCTGGACCTAAACAACTACTACCAATTGGAAACAAACCAATGTCCCAGTATGCACTAGAAGACCTCAAAGAGGCAGGCATAACCGACATTGGAGTAATAATTGGTGACGTCTATCCAGAAAAAGTTAAAGAATTCTACGGAAACGGCTCAAAGTTTGGTGTAAAAATCACTTACATATATCAAGACAAGCCAGCAGGGATATCACACGCAATTAGATTATGCAAAGATTTCATAGGAAATGAGAGATTCATAGTCTATCTTGGTGATAACATACTAAGAAAGGGACTGGTAGATTATACAAAAAAATTCCAATCATCAAAGGCCGATGCTATGATATTATTATGTGAAGTGGATGACCCATCAAGATTTGGCATAGCAGAGCTTGATGGAAAAAATATCAAGAAAATTATGGAAAAGCCAAAAAATCCACCATCTAATCTTGCAGTGATTGGCGTATACTTTCTTACTCCGAAAATATTTGACATCATAGACATACTAAAACCATCATGGCGAGGAGAGCTAGAAATAACTGAGGCATTACAGCTTTTAATGGAAAAAAGAAACACAATTGAATATGATATAGTGACAGGCTGGTGGAAGGATACTGGTACCCCAGAAGATATCTTACATGCAAACCAGCTAGTCCTAGATACTATAGGTGCACAAAACCAATTCCGTATAGATAAAGACACAAAAATACAGGGAAATATTGCAATAGGAAAAAACACCAACATATCCCGAGACTCGTTTATCACAGGTCCTGTCATAATAGGAGATAACTGTAACATAGGCCCTGCAGCAAGAATAGGTCCTCACGTATCAATTGACAACAACTGTTCCATAAAACAATGCGATATTGAAAATTCCATAATCATGGCAGACTGTAAAATAGATGCCAAGATTACCATAGCAGACAGCATAGTTGCACATGCTTCAGAAATAACAAACCATCATCTAAAGAAACACCAATTCTTACTTGGTGAGCGATCTCAGGTTCGTCTTTAAACATTACATCTTAACAATGATTAATCCAGTAAATAGTCAAAGATATATGAATTTGTAATTTTTTCGTTATTGATATAATATATCGCGAACTAGTTGATTGCTCCCCCAGCTTTAATCAAAACTCCGCCACCAGATTTTACAAGAAGATGATGATGTACCAAATCAATGTTCAATTGTAATCCATTTGGAATAGTAAGTACTCCTGATTGCACTATTACATTTGCAGGGGCAGTAAATGTAGAACTTAGAGTGCAACTTGAAGATAAAATCCAAT
>JBGPGB010000180.1:0-4277 GCA_041483595.1 Nitrosotalea sp. | reverse complement strand
TTTCTTTAGTTGGTTTAATCTTGTAATTTGCTTACATATTTTCAAAAATTCTTTTCCATTACCTATATCTTCAAGATACATTACAATGACCTTTGTTTGCTCATGTTCAGCAAGCATTTTGAGAATATCAACCTCATTGAGGTCTACTTTATTTCCCATGCTAATTACAGAAGAGAAACCTATTCCTTGAGCACTAGCATCTTCTACAAGTGCTGCACATATTGCACCACTCTGAGAGACTAGAGCAATTCCCCCAGATTTTGGAGTCACTTTAAGAAAAGTGGAATTCATCATTGTTTGTGGTGCTAGGTTCATTACACCGAGACAGTTTGGTCCTATAATTCTGATGTTGTACTGCTTTGCAATTTCTGCAAGTTTTTTCTCAAGTTTTGCCCCCTCTTCGTCGACTTCTTTGAATCCAGCTGTTATTACAATTACTCCCTTTATTCCTTTTTTGCCACATTCTTCAAGTACCGTTGGAACAACATCATTTTTTGTAATCACAACTGCAAGATCGATGTCTTCTTGAACATCTAGAACACTTTTGTATGCTTTTTTATCAAATACAGTTTCTCTTGTTGGACTAATTGGAAGGATTTTTCCAGTATATCCGTTTAGTATGTTGGATGTGATAGCACGTCCTACACTTCCTTCTTTATCAGAAGCTCCGATTATAGCAATAGATTTCGGAGACAAGAAAATAGATTCGCTCATTTAATGAGATGGCTTCAACTGTATTTGTATAATAAGTTTATCCAAGGAAATATTTGATCCCAATAGATTAAGACTTTAACTACCTAGCATTTTTCCAGTTAGATTTTCTTTTCTTGGAATCCATCTTATCTTAAGATTTGGAAACTTGGCTATAAGTTCCCATGCTTCCCTGGCAAGAACTCTCAATCGATCATTGTTTATAGCATACTCGTGATTTAATTGTAAAACTGTATTTTTTGAGTCACTGTAGATGATAATTTCATCTGTCGTGCTTGAAAATTTTTTCAAAACAGAAATTATAGCCAGGTATTCAGCTTGGTTATTTGTTATGTTGGCTTCTTTCGTGTAAAACGATTCTCCGGTTTCTTTAACAAAGAATCCAAATCCCGAATCAGAACCCCCTGAACCATCAACGAATATGCTAAGTACCATCTTTGTATAACCTCATGAATTTTACGCTCAGGTTTACAGTTATCAGGTAGATTACAGTCGAAATAGACTGTGATACTAGTGATGCAACATATGCTTGATAAGAATTTGTAAGTAAATAGTATTGAAGTGACCACCTACAGATTGTGTAAACTAGCTCACCTATTCCAAGTGAAGAGATTATCTTTATGAGATCTCTTCTTAGTGCTACATTGTCTGCCTCACCTGTTTTGAGAAGATATTTTTTCTTGTTGTCGATATAAAAAAGTCCTCCAAAAATAGAGAAATATACAATATAATCAACAGCTAAAGTTATAGTGGCATTTACATAATTTTGTTGATTTGAAACCATCTGTGAAACAATGGCTGAAACAACAATGGATCCAAGGAATCCAAGGAGAATATTCTTGTTAAGTTTAAGATATTCCTTGTATTGCTGCTTCACAGACAGGTTTTGTTCCTCTTACAAATAAATCAAATCTATTGTAGAGTTATTCTCAACAATATTAGAATACCAGCAAATTCTGCTACGTGTACAGCTAAAAGATATGGCAATAAAGCAGCTGCATAAAGATCCATCATTGAAAAGTATGCGTATACTCCAATCACATTATGCAAAAACAACAGGCCTGCAAAAAATATCATTCCTAAAGGTAATTGTGCTTTAGTTTTTGAATACATCTTGGCAAAAACCCCGATGAGACAGCCAAGTGCTATCATGTTAGCGCCAGATACAATTGTGCTTGCAGTCATTATAGGTTCCATTTAAAAAATCTCATCCTCACTTTGCTTATGTACTTTTTTCCAATTTACTTACAATTTCGTCAAAGACTTCCAAATTTACCTCAAGAAATGTAGATATGAAAAAGGTTGCACCGTATTTGTCACCTACTCGAGTTATCAGATTATTCTTTTCAAGGACTCCGACATGATGCTGGATTGCCTTATAGTCCAAATTCATTTCTTTGGCAAGTTGATTTGCATTAAGCGGTTTATTACGTATGTGAGAAATGAATCGAATCCTGTTTAGGCCGCCTTTTGAGCCCATAAATACAAACCATAAGAGACGCTTAGCATATGGATCTGCAGGCATGTATTTTCGTGTACAATCAGTTAATTAATAGATCTTTATTTTCATTAGACCTTAACGTGTGTAAAATTTGAAAAGTTATGTAAGCGTAGCTCATAATTCATCCAATTTGAAAGCCCAAAGAAAATTATTTTCAACACACAAACCGAATAACTGATAAGATAGATTAAGACTAGATGTAAACAATGCTAGATTATCATTATCCCCTTTACAGGCCTCCATCTGAAGCAAAGTCATTAATTTTTCAGGTTACACTAGGTTGTTCATTTAACAAATGTTCATACTGCAATATGTATCGCTCAAAGGAATATTCTGAAAGACCTTGGGAGGAAATCAAGATGGAAATCGATCTTGCCTCAAAACATATGCCTAATAGTAGTAGGATATTTCTCGCAGATGGGGATGCACTTAACTTGCCAACTGAAAGAATGCTTCAAATTCTAAACTATCTACGTGAGAAATTTCCAAACTTTGAACGCATATCTTGTTATGCCATGCCACAAAACATCCTAAAAAAATCTTCCGAGGATCTAAGAAAGCTGTACGATGCGGGATTGACAATGTTTTACATTGGAATAGAAAGTGGCTCAGACATAATTCTCAAAAAGGTTACCAAGGGAGCTACAGGTCAGACAATCATCAAGTCATGTATAAAAGCAAAAGACTCTGGATATACCATATCATGCATGGTAATTCTAGGTCTAGGTGGAAAGGCTTACTCAAAACAGCACATAGAAGAAACTGCCAAAGTTTTGAGTGCCTCTGCTCCTCATTATGTAGGAGCTCTCACTCTCCATCTAGAAGATGGAATACGTGGTGAATTTCTCACAAAATTCAAGGAACCATTCTTACCAATTGACGATTCTGAAGCTCTAGATGAGTTAGAACTCTTGATATCAAAAATGGAACCTATTACTCAGGTCGTTTTCCGTGCAAACCATGGATCAAATGCTTATCCAATAGGCGGAACTTTTCCACAGGACAAACAATCTATGCTTCAAAAAATTTCTTATCTCCGAGCACATCCAGAATTATGTAGACCAGTTGGCCTAAGAGGATTTTAAGTGGGTCCACAGGGATTTGAACCCTGGATCTTCGCCGTGTAAGGGCGACGTCATAACCGACCTGGACTATGGACCCTAGCAAGCTCCTATTTAAAATGAATTTAAACTTTGAGAATTATTCAAAATAAAAATGAAGAAATTGCGCGCCAGTCGAATTGTAAGCATGATAGATTTGGTTTTTTTCTCAAGTCCTATAGGATTGGGACATGCCACAAGAGATGTAGCAATATCCCAGAATCTAGATGACATATCAAAGAGATTCGTAAGTGGAGGTGTTGCTCCCAAACTTATTTCACAGAATGGTTTTGATGTAGAGAATCTATACAGGCCTCCTCCTTTTCAAGTTGAGAATGGTAATCTTAAACATCCTCTAAAATGGCTACTTAGGTATTATTCCTATTACAAGGAATGTAAAGCAATCTCAGCTAGAATACTTGCAACATATTCTCCAAGACTTGTCACAAGTGATGAGGATTTTGCAGCATTAGTAGTGGCTCAAGAGAAAGGAATCAAAACTATCCTAGTAACTGACATACTAGAGACAAATTTTGCAAAGGGGATTGGTTCCATAATTGAAAGACAGATGAACAAGGCAATGAAAGAGATAATTAAAAAATGTGATCTTGTAATTTTACCAGAGAAAGGAAAGAATGAAGGTAATCTAGTAAGAGTCGGACCAATAGTCCGTAAAACATCCCAGTCACGTGAACAATTAAGAGAGAAGTTTTCATTTCATAAAAAAACAATCGTTGTGAGCATGGGTGGAACTAATTCGGGTAGATTTCTGATAGAAAAAACTCATCAGGTTTGTTCAGAAATTGGTCCTGCTGCAGAACTTGTGATTGTATCAGGACCTTCGTTTAGTCTAGATCTCCCAAATATCAGGAATTTCGGATTTGTAAATAATTTACATGAAATTATATTTGCTGCAGATTTGATTATTTCTCTCGCTGGAAAATCCACTATAGATGAATCAAGAC